>DASUMM010000110.1:0-2166 GCA_036277655.1 Burkholderiales bacterium
CGGATCCTCGGCGTTGATCCTGCACTCGATGGCGTGCCCGCGAATCTCGATCTCTTTTTGCTTCATCGGAAGCTTCTCGCCGGCTGCCACGTGGATCTGTTGCTGCACGAGGTCGATCCCAGTCACCATCTCGGTCACCGGATGCTCGACCTGGATGCGGGTGTTCATTTCGATGAAGAAGAACTCGCCGTCCTGGTAGAGGAATTCGAACGTGCCGGCGCCGCGATAGCCGATCCTGCGGCAGGCGTCCGCGCAGCGCTCGCCGATGCGGTCGCGCTGCTTCGGCGTCAGCTCGGGAGCCGGCGCTTCCTCGAGCACTTTCTGGTGGCGGCGTTGCATCGAGCAGTCGCGCTCGCCGAGGAACACCGCGTTGCGATGCTCGTCGGCGAGCACCTGGATCTCGATGTGGCGAGGATTTTCGAGGAACTTCTCCAGGTAGACGGTCGAGTTCGCGAACGCCGCCTGCGCTTCGGCCCGGGTGAGCGTCACTGCATTCAGCAACGCCGCTTCGGTGTGCACGATACGCATGCCCCGCCCGCCGCCGCCCCCGGCGGCCTTGATGATTACTGGATAGCCGACCTTGCGCGCGATGCGCACGATCTCTTTCGGATCGTCCGGCAGCGCACCGTCAGAGCCTGGAACGCACGCAATGCCGGCTTTCTGCATGGCTTGCTTTGCGCTCACCTTGTCGCCCATCGCGCGGATGCTGTCGCCCTTCGGCCCGATGAAGACGAAGCCCGAGCGCTCGACCTGGTCGGCGAAATCGGCGTTCTCGGCGAGAAAGCCATACCCGGGATGGATCGCTTCGGCGTCGGTCACCTCGGCCGCGCTGATGATCGACGGGATGTTGAGGTAACTCGCAGCCGAAGGTGCCGGCCCGATGCAGACCGATTCGTCGGCGAGCTTCACGTACTTGGCTTCCGTATCCGCTTCCGAATGCACGGCGACGGTGCGGATACCCATCTCGCGGCATGCGCGCTGGATGCGCAGCGCGATCTCGCCGCGGTTGGCAATGAGGATCTTCTCGAACACCGGCTAGATGATGCGAAAAAGCGGCTGCCCGTACTCGACCGGCTGCCCGTTCTCGGCAAGGACGGCTTGCACGGTGCCCGAGACGTCGGCCTCGATCTCGTTCATCAACTTCATCGCCTCGATGATGCAGACGGTGTCGCCTTTGCGGACCGCCTGGCCGACTTCGACGAATGGCTTCGCATCCGGCGCAGACGAGCGATAGAACGTTCCGACCATGGGCGCCTTGACCAGTTCGCCTTCCGACGCGGGTGCGACCGTCGTTGGCGCTGGAATGCTCGCCGGCGTGGCTTGCGGAACCACCGTCGGCGCCGATGCCTGCTGCGCAGACGAAGCAGCCGTCCCTCCGCCCTTCACGATCTTCACTTTCTCTTCGCCCTCGGTGATCTCCAGTTCCGCTATCCCGGATTCCTGGACGAGGTCGATCAGCTTCTTCAACTTGCGAAGATCCATCGGGTGCCCCCCTTTGGACTCGGCAACGGCTCGCTGTTTGGCTTCAACGACTGGCGAGTTCTCGTTTTTTCGCCGCAGTAACCGGAATGTTAGACGAAAATCCCCGTTATCCCGCCAAGGCGCGCGTCACCATCGCCTCGGCTTCGGGCCGCTTCAGCGCCCCGAGCTTGCGACCGGAAGCCTGCTGCTTGCGATCCAGTATCAAGGTGTAGGGTAGCCCACCGGAGGAATTTCCCAGTTCGCGCAGCAGTTGCAGTCCGTGGCTGTCGGCGAGAAGGATGGGGTACTCCACTGACAATTTGGCGGCCATTTCGCGCACTTTCGCTTCCTGATCGATGGCGATGCCAACCACTTCCAAGCCTTTATCACCATAAGCTCTTCGCAGCTCGATGAGCATCGGGATCTCTTCCAGGCAGGGTGCGCACCAAGTGGCCCAGAAATTCACCAGCACCAGCTTCCCCGACCACTCCTCGAGCGTTCGCTGCTTGCCCTGCAGGTCGGTCAGGCGGGCGCCGCTGAGCGCTTCCCACTCCCGTGCGGCAGAACGCTGGTATAGCGCGAGCGCTACTCCTCCCAGGGCGGCGCCAGCGGCCACTGTGCCAATCATCAGCCTACGCCGGCCCGGGTTCATCGATCGCCCAACAGGGCTTCGACCTCGGCAAGGCTCGCGCGAGCCGATGCGCG
>DASUMM010000111.1:0-9062 GCA_036277655.1 Burkholderiales bacterium
CAGAGACTGGCGCCCGCACGCCTTGCCGCTCGCGCGATCGACCACCGTATAGAAGAGATAGTCGTCGCTCTTCATGGCACGCTCGATCCATGCGCGCATGTCGGCGACGTCCCTGGGCGGGGCATCCGGCAGGTAGTCGAACCGCTCTGGCTCTTCAGACGAGGCAAGGAACAGGTCCTCGGCGTGCGCCAGGGAGAGCGGCTCGAGCCGCACATACCGTCCTTCAATCACGATCCGTTCGGGCCGCGGCCGCGGCAGCGCCGGAATTTGGTTCACCAGCGAATTCCTTTCTGCTCGAGGATCGGCCGCGCAAGATCCGGCCGGTCGGTGATCAGGCCGTCGACGCCAAGGTCGAGGATGCGCGCCATGGTCGCCGGATCGTTGATGGTCCACGCGAGCACCTTGAGGCCAAGCGACTGCGCTTCCTTCACCTTCTGCGCATCGAGGTCGCCGAAATAGGCGGACCAGTACGTTCCTCCGGCGGCCTTGATCATCTTCGGGATCGAGCCGTGCTCGCGAAACTGGAACCCGGCGGTCCAGCGCGAGCCTTCGCTCCGATCGGCGGCGATATTGTCGAGCCAGCGCTGCTGCGCGCTCAGGTACACGGTCGGAATCTCGGGCGCGATCTTCTGCACGACCTGCAACGTCCGCCAGTCGAACGACAGGATGCTCGATCGGCGCTGCATGCCGGCCTTGCGGATTTCGTCGACGACCGCGCGCGCGAACGGCTCGGGCGCGAGCGTCTCGTGCGGACGTTCCGGGTGCAGCTTCGTCTCGATCGCGAAGCGCACACGCTCGTTGCCGGAGCGCTTCACGAGGTCGAAGAGATCGCTCAATTTCGGGATGCGCGTGCCATCCAGCGGCTGCTGGTCCGGGTAATTGCGTGCGTAATTGCTGCCGGGACGCAGGCGGCCGACGTCGTACGTCTGCAGCTCCGCCCAGGTAAGCGAGTAGATCGGCGGCCCCTCGCCGCGCAGCCATTCGCCTTTCGCATCACGCGCGATGTCCGGGTTCAGCGTGCGATCGTGATGGATGGCCAGTACGCCGTCGCGCGTGATCGCGATGTCGAGCTCCAGCGTGGTGACGCCGAGCGCGAGCGCACGCTCGAAGGCGGGCAGCGTGTTCTCCGGAAGCAGGCCGCGCGCTCCGCGATGCCCCTGCAGGTCGAACGCGGCCGCGGCGGAAGCGGCCGCCAGCGCCGCCAGCGCGAGGACGAACCTCATGCTTCGAGTGCCTCCAGGATGCCCTTGACGTAGCCGATCGCGCGCGCTGCGGCGCCGGGACCGTCGGGCACATAATCGAACGGCTCGATCGCGATGTCGCCCGAGTAGCCGTGGCGCACCAGCGCACCGATCAGCGGCGCGAAGCGCTGCTCGCCCTGCCCGGGGCCGCGGCGATTGCGATCGTTCAGCTGCACATGCGCGATCAGCCCTTGCGGCAGCCAGCGATCGACGAGCGCGGCAAGCGGCGCGGTTTCCATCCGTCCGGCAGCGCTGCAATCGAGCATCGTGCGCACCGCACGACTGCCGATCGCCTCGACCAGCTTCGCCGCCTCCTCGATCGTGTTGATGAGCGGCGTCTGGTCGGACGACAGCGGCTCGACGCAGTAGACGACGCCCGCCTTCTCGGCAGTCTCCGCGATGGCGGCGAACGATTCCTGCGCGCGCGCAAGCGCCGCCGCTCGCGTGTCTCCGGCGTCGATGCGGCGCTGCTGCGGTGAGCCGTGCACCAGATAGCGGCCGCCCAGTTCGGCGCATTGCTCGATCAGCGCGCGCATCACGTCGATCGTGCGCGCGCGCACCTTGTCGTCGCGGCTGCTGATCGAAAGTCCGGCCGGCTTGATGAGCAGCCAGTGCAGGCCCGTGACCTTCACGCCGGCATCTTCGGCGGCGCTGCGCGCGGCGGCGATCTGCGCGCCGCCGAGCCGGTGCGGCTCATCCGAGAGCGTGTACGGCGCGATCTCGAGGCCGTCATAGCCGAGCTTCGCCGCGTACTCGCATTGCTTCGGAAACGGCATCGGCGCGATCACTTCGTTGCAGAGGGCGATCCTCATCGGAGTTTTCTCGTAAACAGCATCCGCGCGGCCGGCACCTGGGCGAGGACGATCAGGATGGCGACGGCCGCCAGCGCGCCGGCGATCGGACGACTGAAGAACGGGGTGAGGTCGCCGTCCGAAAGGACGAGGCCGCGCCGCAGGCTCTTGTCGACGATGTCGCCGAGCACGATGCCGAGCACGAACGGCGCCACCGGAAAGCCCTGGCGCCGCAGCAAGAAGCAAACCACGCCCACCACGAGCATCACCCAGATGTCGAAGACGCGGGAAGCGATCGCATAAGCGCCGAGCGTGCAAAGGACGAACACGACCGGCATTATGACCGCGCGCGGTACGCGCAGCACCCACAGCAGCGGTTTCACGATCATCAGGCCGAATAGCAAAATGCAGAGCGTGGCGACCAGCGTGATCGCAACCACGTCGTAGGCGAACTGCGGCTGGTTGACCATCAGCATCGGGCCCGGCTGCACGCCGTGGATGATCATCGCCGCCATCAGCACCGCGGCCGGCGCCGAGCCCGGCACTCCTAGCGCGAGCGCAGGGATGATGGCGCCGGGAATCGCTGCGTTGTCGCCGGTCTCGGCCGCCATCATTCCCTCGACCGAGCCCTTGCCGAATTGCTCGCGCTCCCTGGAGAAGCGCTTCGCCGCGGCGTAGGAGGCCCAAGCTCCCATGTCTTCGCCCACGCCCGGCAGGATGCCGACGAAGACGCCGATCGCGCCGGAGCGCAGGATCGTCCTCCAATAGCGGAGCACATCGCCGATCTTCGGCAGGATCGAATCGACCGCGTTGATCGCCACCTTCTTCGCCGGCTCGGCGAGCACGATCAGGATCTCGGCGAAGCCGAACGCGCCGACGAGCGCCGGGATGAGCGCGATCCCGCCGGTCAGTTCGTTCCAGCCAAACGTGAAGCGTGGCTGCGCGTGGATGCCGTCCAGACCGATTTGCGCGGTGAAGAGGCCGAGGAACCCCATCAGCCACCCCTTCAGGGGATCGTTGCCGGTCAGGCTTCCCGACATCAGCACGCCGAGCAGCGCAAGCCAGAAGAATTCGAATGCCTGAAACCTGAGCGCCGCCTCGGCAAGCAGCGGCGTCAGCGTCGCTAGGCAGGCGACGCCGAAAAGCGAGCCCATCACCGAGCCGGTGGTTGCGATGCCCATCGCGCGACCGGCCTGCCCCTTTTGCGCCAGCGCGTGTCCGTCGATCGTCGCGGCGGCATTTGCCGCGGTGCCCGGGATGTTCAGCAGGATCCCGGTGCGGCTGCCGCCGTAGATCGCGCCGACGTAGACGCAGATCAGGATCAGGATCGCCTCGGCAGGCGGCATGCGAACGGTGAGCGTGGTGAAAAGCGCGATGCCAAGCGTCGCCGAGAGCCCCGGCAGGATGCCGATCACGATGCCGGCCAACGTCGCCCCGAGCGCATAAAGAATCTGCCAGGGCCCGGCGAGGCCGGCGAGCGAGCTTCCGAGAAACGCAAGGCCCTCCATCAGGGCAGCCGGACGAAAAACACCTGCTCGAACAGGAAACCGATCGCGAGCGAGGCACCGAGCGCAATGACCGCGCTGGAAGCCGCGAGGCGGGCGAGCGGCGGCGATACGGCATCGCGGTCGAGCCAGCGAAACGAAAGCACCGAGACGAAGAGGAACGCGGACGAACTGAGCCAGAACGACACTCCGTGGCCGAGCAAGCCGGCTGCGTACGCGACGCAAAGGCCGATCGCGAGCAGGATGCGGGGAATCGAGGCGGCGTTGCCCTCGGCCTGTGTGGTGCGTTGCCGGAGCGCACGCCAGCCGAGCGCCGCGCCGAACACGATCATCAGCGCTCCCAGCACGCCCGGCATCAAACCGGGCGCCGACCAGGGATTGATGTGAAGGTGCTCCAGCCGATCCATGCGCCAGGAGGCGGCGAGCACGGCCGCACCGAAGCCGACCCAGCCGACGGCAAAGGCGAGGTCGGTCCCGGATTTCTTCAAAGCTTCGGGAAGCCGAGCTTCTCGGGCGAGACTTTCGCCATTCCGGCGTCGTGGATGATCCACGAGTCGGTCACCACCGTCGGCCAGACGGCGTCGTATGCCGCCTTGCCGGCCATCGGCGTGAACATCACCGACCGCGACTTGGCATAGGCCTTGAGCTTGTCGGATTTGGCGATTCGCTCGTTCCAGATTTTCTCCACCGACGCCGCGACCTCGGCAGGAACGCCTTTCGGAATGAAGATGCCGAACGCGGTGTCGACCGCCGGCAGGTTCTTCACCCAGTTGGTGATCGGTGGAATGGTGCCGAAGCCCTCGATCTCGAGCGGCTTGGAGCTCACCACGGCGAGCGGACGCAGCCGCTTGCCCTTGATCATCTCCGCCTGCTCGCTCGCAAGCTGCGTCGTGACCTGCGTCTCGCCACCGACCGTGGCAATCACCGCCGGGTTGCCGCCGTCATAAGTGACATGGCGGTACTTGACGCCGGTTGCCTTCGAGATCGCCTCGGCAGCGATGTGCCCGCTGGAAGTGTTGCCCGCGGTGGCGATCGTCACCTGGCCGGGCTTTGCCTTCATCTCGTCGAGCAGCTGGGCGAAGTTCTGGTGCGGCGACTTCGGGTTCACGCTGACGATCGGAACCTGCGTGACCGAGACGAACAGGTGGAAGTCGCCGAGCTTGGTGCCGGCGAGCCCGAGTACCGGGTAGGTGCCGAGCTGCTTGGGCGCGCCCGCGGTCCAGGTGTAGCCATCACGCGCGGCACTCATTGCGTTCATCGTGCCGATCGAGCCAGCCCCGCCCGGCTGGTTGACGACGACGATCTTCTGCCCGAGCGCGGCCTCGAGCTCGCCCGCGGCCACGCGCGTCACCTGGTCGGTCGCGCCGCCTGCGGCCCAGGGGACGATGATCGTGATCGGCTTCGTCGGCTTCCATTGCGCCTGAACCGGAAGCGCCGTGGCGAGCGCGAACGCCGCCAGGATTGCGCTGCAAATCCTCATGTCGTTTCCTCCTTCATCGGTTGGACAGGTATCCCAGCACGAGCGCCGTCATGTGCTTCAGGCGCTCGGCTTTGTTGCGCGCCGATACCAGGTCGCGCTCGAAAATCGTCGACAGCGTGTGGCGGTTGCTCAGGTAAAAGTAGCCGAGCGCCGCGATCGAGATGTACAGATGCACCGGATCGACGTCGGCGCGGACTTTCCTTTCCCGCACGCCGCGCTCGATCAGATCCTGCAGCAGGTGGACGAGCGGCGAGTGCATCGCGGCGATCTGGCGCGAGCGGCGCAGATAGCGCGCCTCGTGCATGTTCTCGCTATTGAGGAGCGTCAGGAACTCCGGATGCTTCAGGTAATAGTTCCAGGTGAACGCGATCAGCCGCCGCACGCCTTCCGGCGGGTCGAGATCGCCAAGGTGCAGGCCCTGCTCGGCGCGGCGGATGTGGGCGTAGCGGGATTCCAGCACGGCGAGGAACAGCGCTTCCTTGTTGCCGTAGTAGTAATAGAGCATCCGCTTGTTCGCGCCGGCGCGCTGCGCAATGCGGTCGACGCGGGCGCCGCCGAGGCCGTGCCGCGCAAACTCTTCGGTTGCGGCGCTCAGGATGCGTTCCTGGTTGCCGGCCGGATCGCGACGGTGGTTGCGGCGGCGCAAATCGCTACTCCATGCCGAGCAGCTTGTAGATGCGGCGGCTGTATTCGCCAAATGGCACGCTCGTCTTCATGTCGAGCGTGCGCGGATACGGCAGGTCGATGGGGAAGTTGTCCGCCATGCGGGCCGGCCCTGCCGTGAGCACCACCACGCGGGTGCCAAGGAACACCGCCTCCGAGATGCCGTGCGTGACGAACACGATCGTCTTGCCGGCCTCTTTCCAGATGCGCAGCAGCTCGAGGTTCATCTTTTCGCGCGTAAGCGCATCGAGCGCGCCAAACGGCTCGTCCATCAGCACGAGCTTCGGGTCGTGCACCAGCGAGCGCGCGATCGCCGCGCGCTGCTGCATGCCGCCGGAAAGCTCGTACGGGTACTTCTCCTCCGCACCGGCGAGGCCGACCAGCGCAAGCAGTTCCTTCGCTCGCGCGCGCGACTGCGCCGCCGGCAGGCCGAGGATTTCGGCCGGCAGCAGCACGTTCTCGAGAATGCGCCGCCACTTCAGCAGCAGCGGCGCCTGGAACACCATGCCGACGTCGCGCGCCGGGTCGAACGGATGAGTGCTGCTGCCGATGCGCAGCGTACCGCCGTCGTGGGGATGCAGGCCGGCAAGGATCTTCAGCAGCGTCGACTTGCCGCAGCCCGAGGGCCCGACGAGCGACACCAGCTCCCCGGGCATGACGTCGAACGTGGCATCGGAAATCGCCAGGTGCTCGCTCTTGCCGCTGCGGTAGACCTTGGTGACGCCGGCGAGGTGGATGAACGGCTCGCTCATGCGTCGATCCTTGCGTCCTTGACGACCAGCCAGCGCTCGAGCGCGAGCACGATGCCGTAGAGCACCATGCCGATCAGCGTGATCATGATCACCGCCATGAACATCGCCGGCGTGTCGAGCGTCACCTGCACCTGCAGCATCAGGTAGCCGAGCCCCTTGTCCGAGCCGAGGAACTCGCCGACGATCGCGCCGGCCACGGCGAGGATCGCTGCGACCTTCATGCCGGAAAAGATGTAAGGCAGCGCGCCGGGGAGCTGGATCTTCGCAAAGAGCTGCCAGCGCGAGCCCTTCAACGAGCGCACCAGGTCCAGGAGCTCCGGCTCGATCTCGCGCAGGCCGCGCGCGGTGGTGAGCAGGATCGGGAACACGCAGATCGAAAAAGCCATCAGCGTGTTCGGAAACACGCCGTACTTGAACCAGACGATGATCAGCGGCCCCAATGCGACCTTGGGGATCATGTTGAGCGAAACCAGCAGCGGCATGAAGAACGCTTCGAGCGCCTTCGACCAGGTAAAGACCATCGCGAGCGCAATGCCGACGACGAGCGCGAGGAAGTAGCCGGCGAAGATCTCCGTGCCGGTGACGGCGATGTTGCCCCACCAGTTGTAGTTCGGCGCGAGCAGCGCATCGAGCGTCGCCGCGGGCGAAGGCATGACGAACTTCGGCACGTTGCCGAGCTTCACGAACAGGTACCAGGCGAGCACCAGCGCGATGTGCGCGAGGATGGCGAGCGCGTAGCGTTGGATCGTTTCGTTCATCCGCCCCCCACGAGTCGAATTCAGGCCAGCCAGCGCGCCAGGTTCGCGCGCACGAAATCATCGTCGGCAAGGTCCGCGTGCTCCTGGCACACGCGGTCGATCTCTTCGGACTGACCCGGCGAGAGCTTTTCGTTCGGGTCGAGGCACCAGGTTCCTTCGAGCAGGCCCTGGCGCCGCAGTACTTCATGGCACCCGGGAATGCAGCCGGCGAAATCGTGCGCGACGTCGAAGAACGCGCTGTTGCAATCGGTGACGCGCGCATCGAGCGCGAGCAGGTCGGCATCCACCCATCCGGAGGCGATCGCGGCTTGGACGCGCTCATGCAGCGCGACCGCCTTCTTCGTCCAGACGCTCCAGTGCCCGAGCAGGCCGCCCTTGATGCGAACCTGCACCTCTTCGCTGCCGCGCTTCACCGCAAAGGGCGTGACCAGGTCGAGAACAATGTGGTCATCGTTGCCGGTGTAGAGCGTGACCCGCTCCTCGGCGCGCGCGAGCACTACGCCGCGCGCCACGTCGAGCGTGCGATAGCGGTGAAACGGCGCGACCTTGATCGCCACCACGTTCTCGATCTCCGCGAAGCGGCGCCAGAATTCGGCCGGCAGAGCGATGCCGCCCACCGCCGTCTGCAGATAGAACCCGACCAGCGGCATCACGCGCGCGATCGAATTGCAATGCGCGATCAGCTCGTCGATCGATGCGCCTTTCATCGCGCCGAGCGAAAGCATGCCGGCGTGATAGCCATGCGCGAGACTGATCTCGGCTTCCCGCTTTGCCTGCGCTGTCTTGCCGGCCAGTCCGGCGATCATCACGACCGGCCGCTTCGCCCACTCCCGCGCCGTGTCCGCCGCAAGCTGCAGCACCGGCTCGTACAGTCCCTTGTCGCGAATGGCAAACTGCGTCGCATGCACACCGACGGCGAGGCCGCCTGCACCGGCGTCGAGGTAATAGCGGGTGAGCGCGCGCTGGCGGCGCGGATCGAAGCGGCGCCTGGCATCGAGCGCGAGCGGATGGGCCGGAATCACGGTGCCCTTGCGCAGCAGCGCGAGCGCATCCTTCGGAAGCTGCGACCAGTGAAGCGGCATCGGGCTGGTTGTAACCGACCGGTTAAGGCCGGCAGTCTAGCAACATTGACAGTCGCTCGGGCGCGTCGCTACCATCGATGCAACTTTCCCGAGGAGAAAACATGCGCACAGTTTTCGTCGCCGCGATGCTCGCGGCCATAGCCGCGCCGGCCGCGGCGCAGCAGAAACTGGATTTCATTCTCAACTGGGTGCCGGGCGGCGACCACGCGCCTTACTACTACGCGAAGAAGGAGGGCTGGTACGCCAAGGAGGGCATCGACCTCAATCTCGAGCCAGGCAAGGGCTCGGCGCTTGCCGTGCAGAAGGTGGGCGCCGGCGCCAATCCGATCGGCCTCGCCGACATGGGCAACGTGCTGCTCGGCAAGGCGAAGGGCGCGAACACGGTCGGCGTGTTCAACGTCTACGCCAATTCGCCGCAGGGCCTGTATTGGCTGAAAAGCTCGGGTATCAAGGGCATCAAGGATTTCCCCGGCAAGAAGATCGGCAACCCGGCGGCCGACGGCGCGCGGCCGATGTGGCCGGCGCTCGCCAAGGCGAACGGCATCGATCCGAAATCGGTGACCTGGGTCAACATCGACGCGAATTCCAAGCTTTCGGCGCTCAAGGCCAAGTCGATCGACATCACGACGTCGTTCTACAACATTCATCACATCTTCCAGCGCGAGCTCGGCGACGACATGGGCTTCGTCGCCTGGCGCGAGATCGGCCTGAACCCGTACGGCAATTCGGTGATCGTGAACGCCGCGTTCCTCGCCCAGAACCGGCCGCTGATCGACAAGTTCGTCAAGGT
>DASUMM010000112.1:0-26422 GCA_036277655.1 Burkholderiales bacterium
AGCGTGACCTGGGCGTGGTTGACGAAGCCCTGGAAGAACTCGTGCACCAGGTCGACGTCGAACTCGCCGATCAACGCCCGCGTGAACGGGACGTGGTACTCAAGGCCTGGACGCCCCGAGAAATCGATCACCACGCGCGACAGCGCTTCGTCGAGCGGCACGTAGGCATGGCCGAACCGGCGTACCCCGGCCTTGTCGCCGATGGCGCGGGCGAAAGCCTGCCCGAGCGTGATGCCGATGTCTTCGACGGTGTGGTGCGCATCGATCTCGAGGTCGCCTTTCGCCTCGATGTCGAGATCGAGTGCGCCGTGGCGCGCGATCTGGTCGAGCATGTGGTCGAGAAACGCAATGCCGGTCGCGAGCTTCGCCTTGCCGGCGCCGTCGAGATCGAGGCGCACGCGAATCTGCGTCTCCTTGGTGTTGCGCTCGACTTGGGCGGTCCTCATGCCAGGGCCTCTCGCAGTGCGGTAATCAGTATACGGTTTTCCTCCGGCGTGCCGACCGTGACGCGCAGGCAGTTGGCAAGCAGCGGATGCGCGCCATGAAAGTTGCGCACCAGCACCCCCTGTTCGCGCAGTCGCTCGAACGCGCTGTTTGCGTCGGGCACGCGGACCAGGAAGAAATTCGCGGCGGACGGGAACACCCTGGTGCCGGGCAGCCCGGCGAGCGCCGCACCGAGCGCCGGGCGCTCGGCGAGCACGCGTGCCGCCTGATCCTCGAGTACCTCCAGGTGCTCGAGCGCAAACTCCGCGGCCGCCTGCGTGAGCACATTCACGTTGTAGACCTGGCGCACCTTGTTGAACTCGCGCGCCCATTCCGGCCGTGTGACCAGGTAGCCGAGACGAATTCCCGCCAGGCTCATCTTGGAGACCGTCCGCATCACCGCGACATTGTCGAATTCAGCGAGCCGTGGCAGGAACGAGCGTCCGGCGTACACGTGATAGGCCTCGTCGATCACCACCAGGCCGGGCGTGGCCCGGACGATCTCGGCGACCTGCGCTTCGTCATAGAGCACGCCGGTCGGATTGTTCGGATAGGCGAGGAATACGAGCGCCGGTTTTTCCTTGCCGATCGCGGCAAGCGTTGCTTCGAGGTCCAGATCGAGATCGGCGCGCAGCGGAACGCCGGCAAAGCGCATTCCCGACAGGTTGGCGTTCATCCGGTAGACGACGAACGTCGGCTCGGGTGCGAGCATCACCGCACCCGGGCGGGCCAGCGTGAAGCTCACGACCTGGATCAGGTCGTCCGAGCCGTTGCCGAGTACCACTTCGAACCCCGCGGGCACGTGCATCGCCTGGGCGATGCGCGCCTTCAGCCGCGGCGCCGCCGGATTCGGATAGCGGTGGATCTCGACGTTGGCAAGGCGTTCGGCCAGCTCGCGCGCGAGCGCCGGCGGCAGGCGGTACGGGTTCTCCATCGCATCGAGCTTGACCATCCCTTCGGCTTCGGCGACGTGATAGGCGTTGAGCGACAGGATTTCGGGGCGAACCAGGTCGGCCGGCTTCATGCGAACCTCGCTCGCGCCGCACGCGCATGCGCGGGCAACCCTTCGCCCTCGGCGAGCGTCTCGGCGATGCGGCCGAGGCGCTCGGCACCCCCGCGTGTCACGCCGATCAGGCTCGTGCGCTTCTGGAAATCGTAGACGCCAAGCGGCGAAGAAAAGCGCGCGGTGCCCGAGGTCGGCAGTACATGGTTCGGGCCGGCGCAGTAATCGCCCACCGCTTCGGAGCTCCACGGACCGAGGAAAATCGCACCGGCGTTGCGCAGCATTGGCAGCAGTTCCTGCGGCTCGGCGACCGAGAGCTCGAGGTGCTCGGGCGCGATCCGGTTGGCGACCTCGCAAGCTTCCGCAAGGTCCCGCACTTCAATGAGCGCTCCGCGCCCGGCGAGAGACGCTTCGATCACCGCTCGCCGGGCCATCTCCGGCAGCAGCCTTGCCACGGACGCTTCGACCGCATCGAGAAAGGACGCGTCGGGCGAGAGCAGGAGCGCCTGCGCAAGCTCATCGTGCTCGGCCTGCGAAAAAAGGTCGAGCGCAACCCAGTCGGGAGCGGTGCGTCCGTCGCAAATGACGAGAATCTCGGATGGCCCGGCAAGCATGTCGATGCCGACGCTGCCGAACACCTGTCGCTTCGCCGCGGCCACGTAGGCGTTCCCCGGGCCGACGATCTTGTCGACTCGCGGCACGCTTTCGGTGCCATAGGCAAGCGCGGCGACCGCCTGCGCACCTCCCAGTTCGAACATCCGATCGACTCCGGCAATATGCGCTGCGGCACGCACCAGCGCATTGCTTTCGCCCGGCGGCGTCGGGCTCGTCATGATCAGCTCGCGCACCCCGGCGACTCGCGCCGGCAGCGCGTTCATCAGCACCGACGACGGATAGGCCGCCTTGCCGCCCGGGACGTAGAGACCGATGCGCTCGAGCGCCGTCACCTTCTGTCCCAGCAGGGTTCCGTCGGCTTCCGTGTACTGCCACGACTGCAGGAGCTGTCGCTCGTGAAAGCGACGAATCCGCTCGGCCGCTTCGGTGAGTGCGGCCGCCTGCTTCGGCGCAAGCGAGTCGTACGCTGCACGAAGCGCGTCGCGACCGACTTCGAGTTCCGCAACCGAAGCCACGGTGACCCGATCGAAGCGCCGCGCATACTCGAGCAGCGCCGCGTCGCCGCGCCTGCGCACGTCCGCAACGATTGCACGGACCGAGGCTTCCACCGCGTCATCCTGCGCGGCCTCGAAACGCGTGAGCGCTTCCAGTTCCTGTTCGAATCCCGCGGAGCGGGTGGAAAGCCGGCGCAGCTTCATCGGACGGCCTTCGCAAGAGCGTCGATCAGCGGCTGCAGCTGCGCACGCTTCGTTTTCAGCGCGGCCTGGTTGACGATCAGGCGCGCCGAAACCGGCATGATGGTCTCGACCGCTACGAGGTCGTTCGCCTGCAGCGTGCGGCCGGTCGACACCAGGTCGACGATCGCATCGGCGAGCCCGACGATCGGCGCGAGCTCCATCGATCCATACAGGTGAATCAGGTCGACGTGCACGCCCTTGGACGCGAAATGCTCGCGCGTCGTCTGCACGTACTTGGTGGCGATTCGCAGCCGGGCGCCCTGGCGGACGGCCGCTTCGTAGTCGAACCCCTTGCGCACCGCCACCACCATGCGGCAGGTCGCGATGCGCAGATCGAGCGGCTGGTAAAGCCCAGCCCCCCCATGCTCGGCAAGCACGTCGCGTCCTGCGATTCCGAGGTCGGCGGCACCGTACTGCACGTAGGTGGGTGCGTCGGTCGCCCGCACGACGATCACCCGCACGTCGCGCCGCTCGGTCGCAATCACGAGCTTGCGCGAGCGTTCGGGATTCTCCTTCGGGCGCAGGCCGGCGCGCGCGAGAAGCGGCGCGACCTCCTCGAGGATGCGGCCCTTCGATAAAGCGATGCCGATCGTGCCCATGCGGTCAGTGTATCCGCTCGACGTCGGCGCCCAGCGCGCCGAGCTTCTTCTCGAGCGAGTCGTAGCCGCGGTCGAGGTGATAGATGTGATCGACCAGCGTCTCGCCGCGTGCCGCGAGGCCCGCGATCACCAGACTCGCCGAAGCGCGCAGGTCGGTCGCCATCACGCGCGCGCCTTGCAACCGCTCGACGCCCTTGACGACCGCGGTGTTGCCCTGGATCGCGATCTGGGCGCCCAGGCGCTGCAGCTCGAGCGCGTGCATGAAGCGGTTCTCGAAGATCGTTTCGGTGATGACCGCCGTTCCTTCGGCGACGCAGTCGAGCGCCATCAGCTGCGCCTGCATGTCGGTCGCAAAGCCGGGATAGGGCGCCGTGCGCACGCTGACCGACCTGGCCCGTCCCGCCATCTCCATCTCGATCCAGTCCTCGCCGTACGCGATGCGGGCTCCCGCCTCGCGCAGTTTCTCGAGCGTGGCGTCGAGCGTTCGCGGCGCCGCGCCCGCCAGGCGGACGCGGCCGCCCGCTGCAGCCACCGCTGCAAGCAACGTACCGGTCTCGATTCGATCCGGCATCACTCGATACGCCGTCCCGTTGAGCGAGCGCACTCCGTCGATGCGAATGACGCTGCTGCCGGCGCCCTCGATGCGTGCGCCCATCGCCACGAGGCACTGCGCAAGGTCGACCACTTCCGGCTCGCGTGCCGCGTTCTCGAGCACGGTCGTTCCTTCGGCGAGCACCGCGGCGAGCATCAGGTTCTCGGTTCCGGTCACCGTGACCAGGTCGAACACGATGTGCGCGCCGCGCAGCCGCTCGGCGTATGCACTCATGTAGCCCTGCTCGATCTCGATCCGCGCCCCGAGGGCCTGCAGCCCTTTCACATGCTGGTCGACCGGGCGGGCGCCGATCGCGCAGCCGCCGGGAAGCGAGACGCGAGCCCGGCCACAACGCGCAATCAGCGGCCCAAGCACCATGACGGATGCGCGCATCGTCTTCACCAGCTCGTAAGGCGCTTCGGGCTTGCGCACTGCGGCGGCGCGCAATTCGCATTTGCCGTCCGCCGACAGGTGCGCTTCGACGCCCATCTGCGCGAGCAGCTTCACCATCGTGCGCACGTCCATCAGCTTCGGCACGTTGGAAAGCGAGAGCGGCTCCTGCGTCACCAGCGCGGCGCACATGATCGGCAGCGCCGCGTTCTTCGCACCCGCGACGGTGACGTTTCCTTCGAGCGCGCGGCCGCCGCGCAGCAGCAGCTTATCCACCGGCCCGCCACTCCGCAGGGGTCAGGGTCTTCATCGACAGGGCATGAATCTCTTCGCGCATGCGCTCGCCGAGTGCAGCGTAGACCAGCTGGTGGCGCTGCACGCGGCTGCGCCCTTCGAATGCCGCCGATACGATGATCGCCTGGAAGTGCTGCCCGTCGCCGATCACCTCCAGGTGCTCGCACGCAAGGCCCGCCTGGATGCCGTTCTTCACGCTTTCGGGAGTCACCATTTCGGGTCAGCCTCGCAGCTTGTAGCCGGATTTGAGCAGCGCGAGCGAAGTCGCGCTCAGCGCCAGCAAGCTTACCGCGACCACGGCAAGGCTCGCGGCGGGTGGAAAATCGGAAACGCCGAAGAAGCCGTAACGGAAGCCGTCGATCATGTAGAAGAACGGATTCAGGTGGGAAATCCCCTGCCAGAAAGCGGGCAGCGAGTGGATCGAGTAGAACACGCCCGACAGAAAGGTCAGCGGCAGGATGATGAAGCTCTGGAACGCTGCGATCTGGTCGAACTTGTCCGCCCAGATGCCGGCCAGCAGGCCGAGCGCACCGAGGATTGCGGCACCGGCGAGCGCGAATGCGATCGCCCAGGCCGGCGCTGCGAGCGGCAGCTCGACGAACCACGCGGTGACCGCGAGCACGCCGAGGCCCACCGTGATGCCGCGGACCATCGAAGCGAGCACGTACGCGCAGAAAAGCTCCACGTGCGAAATCGGCGGCAGCAGCATGAAAATCAGGTTGCCGCTGATCTTCGACTGGATCAGGCTCGAAGAGCTGTTGGCGAAGGAATTCTGCAGCACGCTCATCATCACGAGGCCCGGCAGCAGGAACGCCGTGTAGGGCACGTCGTACACCCGCATGCGCCCCTCGAGTGCGTGCGTGAAGACGAGCAGGTACAGCAGCGCCGTCAGCACCGGCGCGGCGACCGTCTGGAAGCTCACCTTCCAGAAGCGCAGCAACTCCTTGTAGAAAAGCGTCGGAAAGCCGCTCATGACTCACGCGCCATCACGCGCAGGAACACTTCCTCGAGGTCCGGCGGGTCGATTTCCAGCTCGCGGATCGCCATCCGCGATTCGCGCAGGCGGTGCAGCAGGTCTTCGAGCGCCGCGTAATCGCGCAACCGCAGCGTGAAGCGGCCCTCCTCGGCCGAGAGCACGGTCGCATCGACGCCTTCGGGAAGCGAGCGTCCGTCGAGCGTGAGCTGCACCTGCAGTCCCGAGAATTTCTCCAGCAGGTTGCGGGTCGAATCGAGCGCGACGATGCGCCCCGCCTTCAGCATCGCAATGCGGCCGCAATAAAGTTCCGCCTCTTCCAGGTAGTGCGTCGTCAGGATGATGGTGTGGCCTTTCTCGTTCAGCCCGCGGATGAAGCGCCACAGCCCCTGCCGCAGCCCGACGTCGACCCCGGCGGTCGGCTCGTCGAGCACGATGACCGGCGGCCGGTGCACCAGCGCCTGCGCCACCAGCACGCGGCGCTTCATGCCGCCGGAGAGCGCGCGCATGTTCGAGTCGGCCTTCGCGGTGAGGTCGAGATGATGCATCACCTCGTCGATCCATTCGTCCTGCGCGCGCAGCCCGAAGTAGCCGGCCTGGAAGCGCAGCGTCTCGCGCACCGTGAAGAAGGGATCGAACACCAGTTCCTGCGGTACGACGCCGAGCAGCCGCCGCGCCTTGCGATAGTCCTCCACCACATCGGCGCCCATCACGCGCACGCGCCCGGTGGTTGCGCGCACCAACCCGGCGATGATGCTGATCAGGGTTGTCTTGCCGGCGCCGTTCGGTCCGAGCAGCCCGAAGAACTCGCCGCGCGCCACGTCGAGATCGACGCCGGCGAGCGCGTGCACGGGCCCATAGTGCTTCTGGACGTTGCGGATTTCAATGGCAGGAGTCATGCATCGCGGCGCCGGCGCGCACCCCGGCCGCGCCAGCGAACCTTGCAGTCAGTGGCTCGCGTGCGCTGCCGGAATCAGCTCTACGACGCCGTAGAGCCGGGCGAGCGTGAGCAGGCCTTCGGGCAGGTTCTCGAAGCGAAGCGAACCCCCGGCAGCCTTCGCCTGGCGCAGCCAGGCGAGCAGCATTGCAAGCAGCGACGAATCGAGCTCGGTCACGCCGGCGAGGTCGACCGCCTGCGCGCCGGCGCGGATCGCCGCGGAGCCGCTTTCCAGCTCGGCGGCAACGTTGGCCAGCGTCACCGGACCGGAGACGAGCAACCGCTCCCCTTCCTGGCGGATCATTTCTTCTTGTCCGCCGAAGCAGCCGGCTGCGCACGCTCGAGGCCAGCATTCTTGCTGTGCAGCGCGTTCACCAGGCCTTCGATGCCGGATGCGCGCATGATGTTCGCGAACTCGGTGCGGTAGTTCGCCGTCAGGCTGATGTCGGCGATGCGAACGTCCCAGACCTTCCAGCCGCGCGCGGTCTTCTCCATGTCGTAGTCGAGCTTGACCGACTCGGCGCCTTGCTGCAGCACGCGCACGTTCACGGTGACGTCCGTGTCGGTGGGCTTCGCGCGCAGCGGCCGGAAATCGAACTTCTGGTCCTTGTAGGCGGCGATCGAGCTGGCGTACGTGCGCACCATCAGCGTGCGAAATTCCTCGGTCAGCCGGGTCTTCTGCTCCGGAGTCGCCTTCGACCACGCGGCTCCGACGGCGCTCGCCGTCATCGAGGTGAAATTGAAATGCGGCACCACCTTCGTCTCGATCAGCGCGATCACCTTCCTGCGATCGTTCTGCAGGTCCTTGTCCTTGCGGATGATGTCGATCACTTCGAGCGTGACGTTCTTCACCAGCACGTCAGGGGGCGTCACATCCTGCGCCTGCACGGCAAAGCAAACGGCCGCCATCGCGGCGCCCGCGAAGAACGCAGATCCGACGCCAATCACTGCTTCGTAGAGCCGGCTTCCGCCTCAGCCCGCGGCTCTTCGGTCAGGCGGGACGAAGGCCCGCGCGGCGGATTGCCATCGTGGATCAGGCCGCGCCTGCGCTGCAGGTAGGCATCGCGCTGGAAGACGTACTTGTCGAGCGCCGCTTCCTCGAGGATGCGGCTCGCATCGAGCAGGTCGGCGCGCTTGCTGGTGGCGCGCAGGACGACCGCCAGCGTGCGAACGCCACTCGGCTCGTGGCGCCGGACCGGATCGAAATAGGAATCGAGGACCAGGCCGGCCGAGTCGCGCACATTGCTCGAGCCGATCAGCGGCCACACGAGATAGGGGCCGTCGCCCGCGCCCCAGCGGCCGAACGTCTGGCCGAAATCCTCGTTGTGCTTCTCGAGGCCCATTTCGCTCGCGACGTCGTTGATGCCGGCGAGGCCGATCGTCGTGTTGAATGCGAAGCGCGCCCAGTCGGTGACGGTGTCGCCGACTTTGCCTTGCAGCAGGTTGTTGACGCCGATGAAGAGGTCGTCGATGTTGGCGAAGAAGTTGCGGACCCAGCCGCGGACGGGGTCGGGGATGATCCTCTTGTACGCGCTCGCCACCGGCCGGCCGATCGTCTCGTCGAACGCCTCGTTGAAGCCGTACATCGAGCGGTTGAAGCCCTCGAGCGGATCGCGCGGGTCGCCGCCGCTGGTGGTGGCGCACCCGGAAGCGAGCGCGAGCGCAAGCGCGGCGAGAAGCCCCCGCACCTTGCCGCCCGAGCATCCAGTTGCCATCGTTCCCGTCACTTCTTGTTGTCCTTCGGATCTTTCTCTTCCGCCGCCTTGTTGAACAGGAACTGGCTGATCAGGTTCTCCAGCACCACCGCCGATTGCGTCAGCCGCAGGCGCTCGCCGCTTTTCAGCATCGCTGCATCCCCGCCTGCTTCCAGCCCTACGTACTGCTCTCCCAGCAAGCCCGAGGTGAGAATCTTGGCCGACGTGTCGCGCGGAAACTGGTAGCGCGCCTCGATTGTAAATGTGACGACCGCCTCGTAGCTCTGGTTGTCGAACTGAATGTCCGAGACCCGCCCGACGACCACCCCTGCACTCTTGATCGGCGCGCGCGGCTTAAGCCCCCCGATGTTAGCAAACTTGGCCTGTACCTCATATGTCTGCCCCCGCGAGAACGAGGCCAGGTTGCCGACCCTGAGTGCCAGAAACAACACGGCGGCCAACCCGGCCGCCACGAACAGGCCGACCCAGACGTCGATGGTGGAGCGTTTCATCCGTTTCCTCCGGTAAACATGAGCGCCGTCAGCACGAAATCCAGCGCCAGGATGGCGAGCGAGGACGTCACCACGGTGCGCGTGGTGGCGCTGGAGACCCCTTCGGCGGTGGGCCGAGCGTCGTAGCCCTCGAACACGGCGATCCAGGTGACCGCGATCCCGAAGACGATGCTCTTGATGATGCCGTTCACGATGTCGTTGCGCACGTCGACCGATGCCTGCATCTGCGACCAGAACGCGCCCTCGTCGACGCCGATCAGCTGCACGCCGACGAGATAGCCGCCGAAGATGCCCATCGCCGAAAAAAGCGCCGCCAGCAGCGGCATCGAGAGCACGCCTGCCCAGAAGCGCGGCGCCACCACGCGCGCGATCGGATCGACCGCCATCATCTCCATGGCGGCGATCTGCTCGGTCGCTTTCATGAGGCCGATCTCGGCGGTGATTGCGCTGCCCGCGCGGCTCGCGAAGAGGAGCCCGGCGACCACCGGCCCGAGCTCGCGCACGAGCGACAGCGCAACCAGGACGCCGAGCGCCTCCGACGAGCCGTAGCGCTGCAGCGTCTCGTAGCCCTGCAGACCGAGCACCATGCCGACGAAGAGGCCCGAGACCAGGATGATGATCAGCGAAAGCACGCCGGCGAAATAGATCTCGCGGATCGTCAGGCCGAAGCGGCCGAACGCCGTGCCCGAATGGAGCACCATGTAGCCAAAGAAGCGCGCGGCAAAGCCAAGCCGCCAGATGCGCGACATCACCGCGCTCCCCAGGCGCTCGAGCGGTTTTTGCAGGCGCGACATCGTCACGCGGCCGCCCCGATTCCCAGGTCGGATGCGTACGCTGGCGCCGGGAAGTGAAACGGCACCGCGCCGTCGGTGCGCCCGTTGACGAACTGCTCGACGAACGGCACCTTGGCGCGCGCCACCGCCTCGGGCGGCCCCTCGGCGACCACGCGCCCCTCGGCCATGAAAAACACGTAATCGACGAACGGCAGCGTCTCGGCGACGTCGTGCGTGACGACGATCGAGGTCGCCCCGAGCGAATCGTTCAACGTGCGGATCAGCCGCGCGACCGCACCGAGTGAAATCGGGTCGAGCGCGGTGAACGGCTCGTCGTACATGATGAGCTTCGGATCAAGCGCGATCGCCCGCGCAAGCGCTACGCGCCGCGCCATGCCGCCGGAAAGCTCCGACGGGCGCAGCCCGGCGGCGCCCCGCAGCCCGACCGCTTCGAGCTTCAGCAGCACGAGGTCGCGGATCATGGCTTCGGGCAATTGCGTGTGCTCGCGGAGCGGAAACGCGACGTTGTCGAAGACGCTCAGATCGGTGAAGAGCGCGCCGAACTGGAACAGCATTCCCATCCTGCGCCGCAACGCGTACAGCTCGCGCGTGCCGAGCGACCCGATTTCCTCGCCGAGCACGCGAGCGCTGCCCGCGGTGGGCCGCAACGCGCCGCCGATGATGCGAAGGAGTGTCGTCTTGCCGCAGCCAGACTGACCCATGACACCGATGACCTGGCCTTGCTCCATGCGCACGTTGATATCGTGCAGCACCGGGCGGGAGGCCTCGTACCCGAACGACACCCGCTCGATCTCGACGATCGCAGTCAATGGAAGTCCGTGGAAAAGCGGCAATTTTACTCGACCGACCGAAGCGACCCGCGCCCTTCCCCTATAGTGCCGGAATGCTGGCCGCCGACACGGTTCCCGCACTTCGCATCGAGAAGCTGACGACGAGCTATGGCGGCCGTCGCGCGATCCAGGGGATCGATCTCGACATCCACGCCGGCGAGCTCGCCGCTCTCGTTGGCACCAACGGCGCCGGCAAGACGACCCTGCTCAAGTGCGTGCTCGACCTGATGCTGCCGGATGCAGGACGGATCGAGATCTTCGGCGTGCCGAACGGCGAGCCGCGCGCGCGCAGCCGCGTGGCCTACCTGCCCGAGCGATTCTCGCCGCCGCACTACTTGCGCGGCCGCGAGTTCCTCGAAATGACGCTTTCGCTCGGGGGGAATCGCTTCGATCGCACGCTCGCGCTGCGCCAGCTCGAGGAGCTGGAGCTCGATGCCGACGTGCTCGAGCAGCCGGCGCGCCGGCTTTCCAAGGGCATGACGCAAAAGCTCGGGATCGCGGCGGCCCTGCTCGCCGGGCGCGACCTGTCGATCTTCGACGAGCCGCTGGAAGGGCTCGATGCGGTGGCAAGGCTCGTCGTCAAGCGGGCGCTCGCCCGAGCGCAGCGCGCCGGCCGCACCGTGCTCTTCACTGCGCATGTGCTCGCCGACGCCGAAGAGGTCTGCTCGTCGCTCCTCGTCCTCGATCGCGGCACGATTCGCTTTCGCGGCGCGCCCGCGGAGCTGTGCGCGCGTTACGAGGAAGCGAATCTCGAGCGAGCGTTCGTCAAGTGCGTTCGCTCGCCAACTGATCCAGCATGCCCGCCAGCACGTCGGGAACCGTGATGTGCGGGTTATGGCTTGCGTCGATCTCGCGATAGGTCCAGCCGGGCTCCGTCCTCGCCCGCTCGGCAAACTGACGGAACGCGTCGCCCGGCCCCGGACGCGTGCAGTAGATGTACGTGCGCTGCATCTGCTCGACCGCGCCGGTAAGGCGGATCGGCTGCTCGAACGTTGCGATCGGCTGCATCATGCGGCGCGGGTTCGCCCACGCAAGGTCGGCGGCCTCAGTGTCGCCCGGCATCGGATTGGGCGGGATGCGCATCGCATCGCCGGCGCGCCGCGCAGCTTCGCGCATGCGCTCGCGGTTTTCCGGCACCTGCAAGTCAAACAGGCTCTCGCCATGGCGCGGAACGAACGCGTCGAGGTAGATCAGCCGCGCGATGCGCTCCGGTACGCGGTCGGCGACCGCGGTGGCGACCATGCCGCCGTAGCTGTGGCCGATCAGCACGACCTCGCGCAGATCCTCGAACTCGAGCACTTTGACGACGTCTTCGATGTGGGTATCGAGCCGGATGTCCGTATTGGCAAGGTGGACCCGCTCGCCCAGACCGGTGTAGGTCGGCGTCCATAGCTGGTGGCCTCGCTCGGCGAGGCGCGAGCGCATCTTCTTCCATGCCCAGCCTGCGGACCAGGCGCCGTGTGCGACAAGGAAAGTAGCCATGCGGTTCTCCTCGCGGGATTCTATAATTTCGCCCATGATTCGCATCACCGTGAACGGCAATGCGAGAGCGCTCGAGCGACCGCTCGATGTGAGCGCGCTGCTCGCCACGCTCGAGCTTGCCGGAAAGAAGGTCGCCGTGGAAAAGAATGGCGAAATCGTGCCGAAAAGTGCGCACGGATCGACGCTGGTGCTCGATGGCGACCGGCTGGAGATCGTGGTCGCCGTGGGCGGGGGCTAGGCGATGACCGAAGACCGGCTCGTCGTCGCAGGCAAGGCGTACCGATCGCGGCTCCTCGTCGGCACGGGGAAATACCGCGACTTCGCCGAGACGCGTTCGGCGATCGAAGCCTCCGGCGCCGAGATCATCACGGTCGCGATTCGCCGCACCAACATCGGCCAGAACGCGAACGAGCCAAGCCTGCTCGAATACCTACCGCCGTCGCGCTACACGCTGCTGCCCAATACCGCCGGCTGCTACAGCGGCGAAGACGCGGTACGCACGCTGCGGCTGGCACGCGAGCTGCTCGACGGGCATGACCTGGTCAAGCTCGAAGTGCTGGGCGATCCGCACACGCTCTATCCGAACATGCCGGAGACGCTGGCGGCTGCAAAGGAGCTGGTGCGAGACGGCTTCAAGGTGATGGTCTACTGCTCGGACGATCCGATCCAGGCGAAGATGCTGGAAGACCTGGGCTGCGTCGCGGTGATGCCGCTCGCGTCGCTGATCGGCTCCGGCATGGGCATACTGAATCCCTGGAATCTGCAGATCATCATCGGCGAGGCCAAGGTGCCGGTGTTCGTCGATGCCGGTGTCGGCACGGCGTCCGACGCGGCGATCGCGATGGAGCTTGGATGTGACGGCGTGCTGATGAACACGGCCATCGCCGCCGCCAAGGACCCGGTGCGCATGGCCAGAGCGATGAAGCAGGCGGTCGAAGCCGGCCGTGAAGCGTTCCTTGCCGGACGCATGCCGAAGAAGCTCTATTCCGCGACGCCTTCGTCGCCGACCTCCGGAACGATCGCGCCTTCGCAGCCGAAAGCCGCTTGACGCGGCCCATCCGCAGCTATGTGCTGCGCCAGGGACGCACGACACCTGCGCAGCAGCGGGCGCTGGAGGAACTGCTGCCGAAGTATGGAATTGCGTTTTCGCGCGCTGTCATCGATCCGCAGCAAACTTTCGGTCGAGTCGCGCCGCTCGTCGTAGAGATCGGCTCCGGCATGGGCGAAACGACGGTGGAAATCGCCCGCGAACGAATCGAGACCGATTTCGTCGCGATCGAAGTGCACGGGCCGGGTGTCGGGAGCCTGCTCAAGCGAATCGACGCCGAGCGCCTCGCCAACGTGCGCGTCATCCGCCACGACGCAGCCGAAGTGCTGGAATGCATGTTCGCCGACGCCTCGCTCGCTGGCATCCACCTCTTCTTTCCCGATCCGTGGCCGAAAAAGCGCCACCACACGCGGCGCCTGCTGCAGCCCGCATTCGTAGCGCTCGCCGCTCGCAAGCTGGCGCCGGGCGGCTATCTGCATGCTGCGACCGACTGGCCCGACTACGCCGAGCAGATCGAAGCCGTCTGCGGCGCCGAGCCGTCGCTTGAGCGATCGGCTCACGTACCGACGCGGCCGGCGACCAAGTTCGAGCGCCGCGGCATCCGGCTCGGTCACCCGGTAGTCGACCTGGTGTTCCGCCGGCGCAGCAACTAGGTGCGCGGCTCCAGGAAGAGCTGCAGCAGCTCGTTCAGGAATCGCTTTCCGCGCTCAGTCGGCTGGATGCGCGCTGCGTCGCGCGCAAGCAGCCCCTGCTGCTCGGCTTTGCGCAACGAAGGCTCGAGCGTGACCAGAGGCAAGCCGGTCCGCTCGACGAACAGCGATGGCGCGAATCCTTGCGTCAGCCGCAGCGCATTCAGCATGAACTCGAACGGCAGCTCGCGCGGATCGAGCACCCGCTCCTCCATGAGCGAAGCCCCACGGCTCGCCGCCTCCATGTACTGCTTCGGCTGCTTGATGCGCTCATGGCGCGTGACGCGATCGGCGAAGCTCACCTTGCCATGCGCGCCGGCGCCGATGCCGAGGTAGTCGCCGAATTCCCAGTAGTTCAGGTTGTGCCGGCAGCGCATTGCGGGCTTGGCGAAGGCCGAAGTCTCGTAGTGCTCGAATCCGGCTTCGGCGAGCGCCGTTTCGAGCGCCTGCTGCATATCGGCGCACAGATCGTGCTCGGGCAGCGCCGGCGGCCGCCGGTAGAACGCGGTGTTCGGCTCGATCGTCAGCTGATACGCCGACAGGTGCGTCGTCTGCCAGCGGATGCCTTCGGCCGCATCGGCGAGCGCCATGGCGAGCGACTGTCCCGGCAGGCCGTACATCAGGTCGAGGTTGACGTTGTCGAACGTCTCGCGTGCGATCGCGATCGCCTTGCGCGCTTCATCGGCCGAATGGATGCGACCGAGCTGTGCAAGCATGGCGTCATCGAAGCTTTGCACGCCGAGTGAGAGCCGGTTCACGCCCGCAGCGCGATAGCCGCGAAAGCGGCCCGCCTCCACCGTGCCGGGATTGGCTTCGAGCGTAGTTTCGGCGCCCGGCTCCACCGGCACCCGCGCGCGAATGTCCGAAAGCAGCCGCTCGATTGCTTCCGGGGAAAACAGGCTCGGCGTGCCGCCGCCAAAGAAAATGCTGACGATGCGCCGGTTCCACACCGACGGCAGAAGCCCTTCCAGATCGGCAAGGAGCGCCGCGACATATTCGCGCTCCGGCAGGGTTCCGCTGCGCTCGTGCGAATTGAAGTCGCAATAGGGGCACTTTCGCACGCACCACGGCAGGTGCACATAGAGCGCGAGCGGCGGCAATGATGCGAAGCGAACCTCGCGAGGCATGGCGACGCGGACGACGGTGCTCATGGGCGCTCTGTGAGCAGCGA
The DNA here is from genome assembly GCA_036277655.1 of Burkholderiales bacterium. GTDB lineage: Bacteria > Pseudomonadota > Gammaproteobacteria > Burkholderiales > SG8-39 > 2-02-FULL-66-14. Next base: position 14,844 of record DASUMM010000112.1, read on the forward strand.
AAGCAATTGCTCGAGCGCCTTTCCGCGATGACTGATGCGGTTCTTCTCCGCCGGATCCAGCTCGGCCGCGGTCAGGTCGCGTCCGGTCAGCAGAAACAGCGGGTCGTAGCCGAAGCCGTTGGCCCCGCGCGGCGCGCGCGCGATGCTGCCATGCCAGCGGCCCTGCGCGACCAGCGGCTCGGGATCGGCCGCATCGCGCACGAGCACCAGCACGCAGACGTAATGCGCGCTGCGATCGTGCACGAGCGCAAGCTCCGCGAGGAGCCGCGCGTTGTTGCGGGCGTCGCGCTCCTCGCGGTTGCCTGCGCTTCCGGCATAAACCGCGGAATCGACCCCGGGCGCTCCGCCAAGTGCGTCGACGCTCAGCCCTGAATCGTCGGCGAGCGCAGGAAGCTTTGCCATGCGGCTCGCGTGTCGTGCCTTGGCGAGCGCGTTTTCGAGATACGTCGGATGCGGCTCGGGAGCTTCGCCGATCGCGAGATCGGATTGCGAGACAACCTCGATCTGGAGCGGCGCGAGCAGCGCGCCGATTTCCTTCCGTTTGCCCGGGTTGCCCGAAGCAAGCACCAGCCGCTTCACGATGGTTACAAACCCAGCGCGCGGCGCTGATGGCTGATGAGTTCGGTGATGCCGCGCGCGGCATGCGACAGCATCACGTCGAGATCGGCGCGGGCAAACGGCTCGCGCTCGGCGGTGCCCTGCACTTCGACGAAGCGTCCCGCACCGGTCATGACGACATTCATGTCGGTGTCGCACGATGCGTCTTCCTCGTAGTCGAGGTCGAGCAGCGGCACGCCGCCCCGCACCCCGACCGACACCGCAGCGACGAAATCCTTGACCGGATCGGTCGCGATCAGGTTTCTCGCGCGCAGCCACGAGATCGCATCGTGCACCGCGACGAAGGCGCCGGTGATCGCCGCAGTCCGCGTTCCGCCGTCTGCCTGCAGGACATCGCAGTCCACCTGGATCGTGCGCTCGCCGAGCGCGGGAAGGTCGACCACGGTACGGAGCGACCGTCCGATCAGGCGCTGGATTTCCTGCGTGCGGCCGGATTGCTTGCCGCGCGCGGCTTCGCGCTCGCTGCGCGTATGGGTGGAGCGCGGCAGCATTCCATACTCGGCGGTCAGCCAGCCGCTCCCCTTGTCGCGCAAGAACGGCGGCACCCGATTCTCCACGCTGGCGGTACAGAGAACGCGCGTGACCCCGAATTCGACCAGCACCGAGCCTTCGGCATGCTGCGTAAAGCCGCGCGTGATGCGCACGGCGCGCAGATCTTCGGGCTTTCTGCCGCTTGGCCGAAGCGATTTCAGGTTGGCTTGCTCCGACATCTACCCTATGATACGCGCTCCTTTCCACTCGCTTCCGGCGCGGTTTTCCGTTGATCTCCAGCATGACCGGCTATGCCGCCGGCAGCGCCGATTTCGAGCGCGGCAGAGCCTCGATCGAGCTGCGCTCGGTCAACTCGCGCTACCTCGATCTGCAGATGCGCGTCGCCGAGGAGGTGCGCACTGCCGAGCCCGCGCTGCGCGAGCTGATCGGCGCACGCGTGAGCCGCGGCAAAGTCGAATGCCGGATCGCGTTCAATGCGCGCGCCGGGGCGGCGGCGGCCGGCTCCCTCGACCCGCTGGCGCTGCAGAACCTGCGCACGCTCGCCACTCGAGCGGCAGGCGATTTCCCGGAGGCAGTCCCCATGACGATCGGCGAGGTGCTGCGCTGGCCAGGCGTGGTCGCAGAGACGCCGCTCGACGACGAGGCGCTGCGCGAGAGCGTGCTCAAGCTTGCGCGCGAAGTGCTCGGGGAGTTTTGCGAAAGTCGCCAGCGCGAAGGTGCTCGCCTTGCGGCGACGATCCAGGCGCGCGTCGCCGAAATGCGCAGGCTGGTTGCGCAAGCCGCGCCGCTCGTGCCGGAAACGGTGGCTGCGTACCAGGCGAAGCTCGCCGAGCGGCTGCGCGAAGCGCTTGGAGCGGTCGACGCCGAGCGGATGCGCGCCGAAGTGGCGCTCTTCGCCATGCGCTCGGATGTGGACGAAGAGCTGACCCGCCTTGGGGCGCATCTCGACGAAGTCGAGCGCACGCTCGGCCGCGCCGGCGCGGTCGGCAAGCGGCTCGACTTTCTTGCGCAGGAGCTGAACCGGGAAGCGAACACGCTCGCCTCGAAGGCGGCCGGCCTCAAGATCGCCGACTGCGCGCTCGAGCTGAAGCTGCTGATCGAGCAGGTGCGCGAGCAGGTGCAGAACCTCGAGTAGCGATGGACGCCGTCTCGACCGGGCTGCTGTTCGTCATCACCGCCCCTTCCGGCGCGGGCAAGACTTCCTTGATCGACGCGCTGCTGAAAAAGGACGCGCGGCTGAAGCTCTCGATCTCCTACACCACGCGCCCTCCACGCCCGGGGGAGGCGAACGGCCGCGAATACCACTTCGTCGACGAGCGCGCATTCCTGGCGATGCTGCAGGCGGGAGAGTTCCTCGAGAGCGCCGAGGTGCACGGCTATCGGTACGGCACATCGCAGAAGATCGTGCGCGAGCTACTCGCGGGCGGCGAGGACCTGATCCTCGAGATCGACTGGCAGGGCGCTCGCCAGGTACGGAGGCTGATGCCCGAATGCGTCGGCATTTTCATCCTGCCGCCGTCGGTAGCGGAGCTGGAGCGCAGGATGCGCGGGCGCGGCAAGGATTCCGACGCCGTCATCGCCCGGCGCATGGCGAACGCGCGCGACGAATTGGCGCACGCCCCGGAGTTTGAATATGCTATTATTAACAAGGACTTCGACGAAGCCCTGCAAGACCTTGTCGGGGTCATCCGCGCCGAGCGAGCGCGCAGCGCGCGCGTTCTCGCCCGGCATTCCGAATTGCTGCAACCCAAGGATTGACCCGCCATGGCACGCATTACCGTCGACGATTGCCTCAAGAGATTCCCCAACCGCTTCCAGCTGACGCTCGCGGCCACCTACCGTGCCCGCCAGTTGAGCAACGGCGCTTCCCCGATGGTCGAGCCGAACAAGGACAAGAACACCGTGATCGCGCTGCGCGAGATCGCCTCCGGCAAAGTGGGCGCCGAAGTCCTCAAGCGCAACGCAATGACGACCACCACTCTGCCGTAAGTAGCAAAATGGGCCGATGGCAGCGGTCCACGCACTCGATGAAGCGCGCTTCGGCTACCTCAAGCCCGGTGACGTAGCGCGCCTCGGCGAGGCGTACCGCTTTTCCGAGGCCGCGCACGCCGGACAGACCCGGCAGTCCGGCCACCCCTACATTTCGCATCCGCTCGCAGTAGCGGAGATCCTCGCCGAGTGGCGCCTGGACGGCCAGGCGCTCGTCGCCGCGCTGCTGCACGACGTGATGGAAGACACGGCGGTCACCAAGGAGGAGATCGCCCGTACGTTCGGCAAGCCGGTGGCCGACCTCGTCGACGGGCTTTCCAAGCTCGATCGCATCGAGTTCCAGTCGGCCGAGGATGCGCAGGCCGAGAATTTCCGCAAGATGCTGCTCGCGATGGCGCGCGACGTGCGCGTCATCCTGATCAAGCTCGCCGACCGCCTGCACAACATGAAGACGCTCGACGCGGTGGCGCCGGCGAAACGCCGGCGCATCGCACGCGAGACGATGGAGATCTACGCCCCGATCGCCAACCGCCTCGGGCTGAATGCGCTCTTTCACGAGCTGCAGGAGCTTGCGTTCGCGCACCTCTATCCGCTGCGCTACCGCGTTCTGGAGAAAGCGACCCGCGCGGCGCGCGGCAACCGGCGCGAAGTGGTCGGCAAGCAACTCGAGGCGATCAAGGCAAAGCTCGCAGAGGGCGGAATCGAGGCGACGGTCACCGGCCGCGCGAAGCACCTGTACTCGACCTACCGCAAGATGATCGAGAAGCATCTTTCCTTCTCGGAAGTGCACGACATCTACGGCTACCGGGTGATCGTGCGCGACGTGCCGGCGTGCTATCTGGCGCTCGGCACGCTGCACGGCCTCTATAAGCCGATTCCGGGCAAGTTCAAGGACTACATCGCGAGTCCGAAGGCGAACGGCTACCAGTCGCTGCATACGGCGCTGATCGGCCCCTACGGGCTGCCGATGGAAATCCAGATTCGCACCGAGCAGATGCACCGGCTGGCCGAAGCCGGTGTCGCGTCGCACTGGATGTACAAGGAGGAAGGCGTCTCGCTCTCCGACGTGCAGCGCCAGACGCACCGCTGGCTGCAATCGCTGCTGGAGATCCAGAGCCAGGCCGGCGACTCGCACGAGTTCCTCGAGCACATCAAGGTCGACCTCTTTCCGGACGAGGTGTACGTCTTCACGCCGAAGGGGCGCATCCTTTCGCTGCCGCGCGGCGCCACCGCGGTCGACTTCGCCTACACGGTGCACACCGACATCGGCAACCGCTGTGTCGCCTGCAAGGTGAACGGCGAGCTGGTTCCGCTGCGCTCGGAGCTGCGCAGCGGCGATCGCGTCGAGATCATCACCGCAAGCCATGCGAAGCCGAATCCCTCCTGGATCCAGTACGTGCGCACCGGCAAGGCGCGCTCGAACATCCGGCACTACCTGAAGACCATGCAGTACGAGGAGTCGGCAAGCCTCGGCGAGCGGCTGCTCGAGCAGGCGCTGAAATCTGCCGGCAGCGACCTCGCGGTGTTCGACGCTGCGACATGGGAGAGGCTCGTGCGCGATTCGGGCGCGCGCGCCAAGCAGGAATTGCTCGCCGACATCGGCCTTGGCAAGCGGCTGCCCGCGGTCGTTGCGCGGCGGTTGCTGCGCCAGCGCGAAGACAGCAAAGCGGCACCCGAAGTTGGAAGCGTCGTCATTCGCGGCACCGAAGGGATGGCGGTACAGCTGGCGACCTGCTGCCGGCCGATTCCGGGCGACGAGATCATCGGCTCGATCAAGAAGGGCCAGGGGCTCGTCGTGCATGCGCTCGATTGCGGCGGCATCGAGCGCTCGCGCCGCATCGAGCCCGACCAGTGGATCGATGTCGAGTGGGATGCCCAGACGACCCGCCTCTTCCAGGCCGCGATCCGCGTCACGGTTGCCAACCGGCGCGGCGTGCTCGCGAACGTGGCCTCCGAGATCGCCGAGGCCGGCTCCAACATCGACTCGATCAGCATGGAAGAGGATCGCTCGGTCTACACGACGATGCATTTCGTGGTCGAGGTTGCGGGCCGCCAGCACCTGGCGCGGATCATGCGCGCGCTGCGCCGCTTGCCGGACGTGCAAAGAGTGGCACGCGAGCGCGAGTAAGCTCTGATGCCGCGCGGAGTCGTCGATTACGAGGGGCTGCGAAGCGCTGCGGTCCTCGAGCTGCAGCGGATCTCGCCACGCGCCGAACTGCCGTTTGCGCTGGCAAAGCTCGGTCACGTGGTGCTGAAAGTGCGCGACCTGAAGCGCTCGGTCGAGTTCTACACGCAGGTTCTCGGCTTCCGGGTCTCCGACGTCTATCCGGAAACGATGATGAAGGGCGGCATGGTGTTCCTGCGCTGCAATGCCGACCACCATTGCCTTGCGCTGATCGGCGGAGCCGGCCGTGCCGGCGCCGCGATCGAGCTGCATCACCTCGCGTTCGAAGTGAGCACGCTCGACGAGGTGCTTCGCGCTCGCGAGCACCTGCGCAAGCATGCCGTACAGATCGATTTCGAAGGACGACGGCGCGCAGGCTGCCAGGTGGCGGTCGAGTTTCGCGATCCGGATCACCATAGCGTCGAGATCTTCTGGGGTCTGGACCAGGTGAAGGAAGATGGCAAAGTGCGCCCGCCGGAGGAATGGCGCGAAGAGCACTCGCTCGAGGAAGCCATTCGCAATGCGCCGCCCGGGCAAGACACCACGCTCGGCAAATGAAGGCGCTGCTCGGCGACTACCCGGTCACTGCGGCTTTGAAGGAAGGACGCATCCGTTCCGAGCGCCTGCACCTCGAGTTTGCCGACATCCGCCCGCCGAGCGCCGGGTTCAAGCGGGTCGTACGCGACCTCGAGTTTGACGTCGCCGAGCTCGCGATCACGACCTTCCTGATGGCGCGCGCTGCGGGAAAACCGCTGCGCTTGCTGCCCGCGGTCGTCGTTGGACGCCTGCAGCATTCGTTTCTCGTGCACAACGCGGAGCACGGGGCGCTCGCACCGCCCGACCTGAAGGGCAAGCGCGTCGGCGTGCGCTCGTATTCGGTGACGACCGGCATGTGGATTCGCGGCATCCTCGGCGAGGACTACGGCGTCGCGCCGGAGGAGATCTCCTGGGTCACCTTCGAAGAAGCGCACGTGGCGGAATTTCGCGATCCACCGAACGTCGAGCGTGCGCCGGCCGGAAAGGACCTGACCGGCATGTTGCTCGCGGGCGAACTGGCTGCGGCGATCGTCGGGGACGGCAAGCCGGCCGATCCGCGGATCGTTCCGGTCATTGCGGATGCGGAAGGCGCGGCGCGGGCCTGGCGACGTCGCACCGGCGCGATCCAGATCAACCACATGGTCGTGGTCAGGGACTCGGTCGCGCCGGCGCAGGCCGCAGAAATCTCCCGACTGCTCGGCGCGAGCATCCGGGCCGCCGGGAATCCGGAGATGAATCCGTACGGCATCGAAGCGAACCGCCGCAATCTCGAAGTCGCGATCGAATACGTCGCGGCCCAGCGGCTGATCCCGCGACGCTACACGGTCGATGAGCTTTTCGCCTGAGCGGCGGCCCCGCTTCGTCGTCGAGGCGCTAGCGATAGGCTTCCGGATTCCAGGTGTGAATCTCCTGCTGGCCTTCCTTGCACCAGGCGTACAGCGCGTCGTAGACGATCATGCCGTGCCTCAGCATCTCATGGTCGTCGGCGAAGAGCCTCGATAACCCGAGCGACACCGCGGCGAGCCCTGCCGCCTGCGGTGCGAGATCCAGGCGCGCCGTGTCTGCGCCACGCACGATGAGGGCGAGCCGCTGCAGCGCCGGATCGCCACCGAGGCGGTAATGCTTCACGAACGCATCGAAGCTGCAGCGCTCGCCTTCGTGCGTGAAATGAACCTCCGGCACGTCGTAGGCAATCGCATCGCGTGCAGTGGCGACTTCGCGCACCTGCTTCGTCGGCACATAGAGAAACTCGGCATTGCGGTCCACGAAGCGCGAGATCAGCCAGGGGCACGCGATGCGGTCGATCTTCGGGCGCTCGCGCGTGACCCAGCGGGTGTCGGCGGCCGCCGGCTTTGAATCCAGCGCGCCACCGGCTTCGCTCCAGTGCTCGATGCCGCCTTCGAGATAGCGCGCGGGCAGTCCCTCCGACTGCAACGCCCGAGCGACGCCCTGGCTCACCTGATGCCCGTGCACGCAGTAGACGACGAGACTTGCCGCGCGCGGCAGCATCTTCGCCCAGCTTGCGACCGCTTCCGGATCGCGACGCAGCGCGCCCGCGATCGTCGCCTTCGATTCCCGGTACGCAGGCTGCCTGCGCACATCGATGACGATGGGGCCCTCGCTCGCACGGAGCGCCGACTGGAGCTCGACAGCAGAAATGGGATTCATGCGCCTCTCCTCAAACGTTGTGCATCCGGACCGGTCCGCCGGCGGCCTTCCAGCCGCTGTGGCCGACCTTCATGTAGCGGGCATCGAAACCGGCGTCGCGCAGCGCAATCGCGGTGCGGCAGCCGATGTGGAACCCATAAGCACAGTAGACAACGACCGGCGCCTCTTTCGAGAGCTCGCCCATCCACTCGCCGACACGCTCGGGATCGCGCCAGGTGACGCCATCGGCGATGTCCTTCTGGCGCGACACGAAGTGCTTCGGCCGCGTATCGATGAGCTGCAGCGGCTTGCCGTCCTTCAGCATCGCCTGCACTTCCTCGACGCCCATGCCCGGAACGTCGGCGTACTCCTGCTGCACCAGCGGGCGCGGAGGCGCCACCGCGGTGGCGTCCTCCTGACGGCCTTCGACCGCCGCCCAGTCCACGTTGCGCAGGAACGTATCGACGTAGGCCTTCGCGTTGGCGCCGAAATCGAGGTGATAAGCGTGCTCGTACATGTCGAGTGCAAGGATCGGCACTCCGCCCGCGACCGCCTGGCTGTGCTCGGAAGCGTACTGGTTGATGAGGCGGCCGTCGCGCGGGATCCAGGTGAGCAGCACCCAGCCCGAGCCGCCGCCCAGCGCGTAGCCCATCGCCGAGAACTCGCTGCGCCAGCGCTCGACCGAGCCGAAATCGCGCGCCAGCGCCTGCGTCATCGCCTGCGTCACCCGGCCCTCGCCCCCGAGGCTGGCGAAATAGAGCTCGTGCAGCAGCGTCGAATTGAGCGCCACCAGCTCCTCGCGCTTCAGGCTGTTGATGAGATAAGTGGGGGCGCTCGAGAAATCCAGCGACTCGAGCTGCGCCGTGATGGCATTCAGCCGGCGCAGCGCGCCACCGTAGTTGTTCTCGTAATGACTCTCGATGAGCGGCAGGGAAAGGCCGCTCAGGGTCCACGGACGGCAGAAGATCTGTTTCAGTTGATAGCGCATGTGCACTCCTTCCCCCATGGGGTCTGGAGCAGCGCTTGAGACGAAACGTCTTTGATGCCGGGTGTCTGCTTGGGACCCGGCTAGCGGAACCGCTTTGCGTCCGCTACGTAGGCTGCAAAGTAGCCGCTCGGCCGGGCGGCTGTCAACAAGAAAGGTGTAGCGACTATCACGTTCATGTTATATATGTAACTGCATGATCACCGAATTCGACAGCCTCGTGCTGAGCCTGCCGACGCGCAACTCCACGCTGCGCATGCGCGCATGGCGTTCGCTGAGGGATGCCGGTTGTTCCGCGCTACGCGACGGTGTGTACCTGCTGCCAGCCGGCTCTGCGGAGAGTGGCGTGCTGCCGAAGCTTGCGGCCGAGATCCGTGCTGCGGGCGGCTTCGCGACCACCGTGACGCTCAAGCCGAAAAGCGCGGCGGAGCAGGCGGAGTTCGAGCGCCTGTTCGAGCGCAGCAGCGACTACGGGGCGCTGGTCAAGCGGATCGAGACCACGCGCTCGGCGCTGGCGCGATTGGGCGGTCGCAAAGCGCAGACGGCAGTCCGCCGCATGCAGCAGGCGTTCAACCGCCTGGCGCGGGTCGACTTTTATCCCGGGCAAGCGAAGCTGCAGGCCGCGGAGGCGCTCGCCGGCCTGCAAGCCGCGCTCGAGGAAGCCGCAGGCGAGCCGCGGCCGGCGACGAAGCGGCGGCTGCGGGCGGTCGACGCAAAGCGCTATCGCAACCGGGTGTGGGCGACACGAAAGAATCCCTGGATCGACCGCCTTGCGAGCGCGTGGCTCATCAAGCGGTTCATCGATCGTGATGCGCGCTTCGTCTGGCTCGAGCATCCGCGCCAGCGTCCGAAACGCGCGATCGGCTTCGACTTCGACGGCGCCGAATTCACCCACGTGGACAACCGCGTCACCTTTGAAGTGCTGCTCGCGAGCTTCGGGCTGGAAGGCGATGCGGCGCTCGGCGCGATCGGCGCCTCAGTGCATTTCCTCGATATCGGCGGTATTCCGGTCGCCGATGCAGGCGGCCTGGAGACGGTGCTGAAAGGCGTGCGCGAAAAGGCGAAAAGCGACGACGCGCTGGCGGCCGATGCGATGCGAATCCTGGACCTGTTCTACTCGGCCTACAGCCGGCGGAACGAAACGGCGCAGCCGGCTTAGTAGCGGTCCCCGGAAATGAATTCCCGCTTCAGGCGGGCGACTTGCCGGCGCAGCGCCTCGATGTCGGCGAGCGCCGCCTGCACCTTCAGCTGGAGTTCCTCGCGCGTCACAGCGCCCGCGTCTGCCGGCTGGGTGGCCAGCTGTTGATGAACCGCTCGGTAACGCTCGTTCGCGGCGTCCCAGCGCTGAACCAGATCTTCTTCCTGCTTTCGCCACAAATTGCGTTTTTGCATGGTTGCCTCGTTTTGGTGAGGCGCGGTTTGCACCCGCGCACCGGGAACGTAGTCGTCAGTGACCGCCGCGCCGCCGGATGGGCCGCGATCGCTGGTCGTTGCGCGGCGGGCGTCGCCCGTCGCGCTGCTGGAAGGCGGGCCGCCCGGAGCGCGCCGCCCTGGACCCGGGCTGCTCCTGCCGGCTCGGGCCGGCGCCGCCCTTCACTCTGGAAATCTCGACCCGGAGCGCCTGCGCGGCGGCGGCGCGCTCGGCGCTCGGGCCGCGCAGCCGCAGATCCTCCTCGAGCTGTCGGCGGATCTCCTCCAGCTTGTCGAGCGCGAGCTTGCGCCACGCCTCGGGATCTGCCTGTGCATGCAGTTCCTGGCGCTGCAATTCGATCGCCGCGAGTGCGTCGATCACGTAGTCGGTGCTGATTTCGTCGTTTGTCGTTTCTTCGCTCGTGGACATGAACGTTATTGTGCGAGGGTCCGGATCGGAAAGCCCGGCAGGCTTGCCTGGATCCAGTCCATGGTTCTCCTAGATTCGCTTGCGGGGACCGGCGCCGGCGGCGCAGCACTACGTAGGGTCGAGACCAGAAGCGGTTGCCATGCTACTACGGGGAGCGCGCCCGTGCGCGCCGGGTGGCTGATCCGAGTGGCCGATCCACTGGCCTGACCGGCAGGCCCGGGGAGCGCAGGCGGCCGGAAGCCCTCTGCTCGCGTGACACAATTCTGCCTTCATCCGCGCGATTCGGGGGGCAGGCGCACCGTGAAGACTCGCATCACCGAAATGTTCGCCATCGAACATCCGATCATCCAGGGCGGCATGCATTTCGTCGGGTTCGCCGAAATGGCGGCTGCCGTGTCCAACGCGGGCGGCCTCGGGATCATCACCGGGCTCACCCAGCCGACGCCGCAAGACCTGGCGAGCGAGATCCGCCGCTGCCGCGAAATGACCCAGCGCCCGTTCGGCGTCAACCTGACGTTCCTTCCTTCGGTCACGGCGCGCGATTACCCGGGCTACGTGCGCGCGATCATCGAAGGGGGCGTGAAGATCGTCGAGACTGCCGGCAACAATCCGCAGAAGTGGCTGCCGGCGTTGAAGGACGCCGGCATCAAGGTGATCCACAAATGCACGTCGGTACGCCACTCGCTGAAGGCGGAGTCGATCGGCTGCGACGCGGTGAGCGTCGATGGTTTCGAATGCGGCGGACACCCCGGCGAGGACGATGTGCCGAACTTCATCCTGCTGCCGCTCGCAGCGGAGAGGCTGAAGATCCCGTTCGTTGCTTCGGGCGGGATGGCGGATGGACGCTCGCTCGTCGCGGCGCTCGCGCTGGGCGCCGATGGAATGAACATGGGCACGCGCTTCATCGCGACGAAGGAAGCGCCGGTGCACGACAACGTCAAGCAGGCGCTCGTTGCCGCGAGCGAACTCGACACGCGGCTCATCATGCGGCCGCTGCGCAACACCGAACGCGTGCTGAAGAATGCCGCCGTCGAGCGGGTGCTCGCGAAGGAGAAAGCGCTCGGCGCCAGCATCAAGTTCGACGACATCGTGCACGACGTCGCCGGCGCCTATCCGCGCATCATGAAGGAAGGCGACATGGAGTCCGGCCCCTGGTCGTGCGGCATGGTGGCTGGACTGATCCACGACGTGCCGAGCGTCAAGGAACTGATCGACCGCATCATGCGCGAAGCGCACCAGATCATTTCCGGCCGGCTGGCGGCGTTCGAGAGAGCCGCCTGAAGCTCCTGCTCGCCACGGGCCGCATG
>DASUMM010000113.1:0-5083 GCA_036277655.1 Burkholderiales bacterium
CATCGCCATGCAAACCCGGATTCTCGTAGGGCTGATGCTGGTCGCGTCGTTCGTTGCTACGCCCTCTTTCGCGCAGGAGAAGACCAAGCGCCTCGGGATCCTCGTCTCCGGCACCGCCGGTCCGCGCAGCCATCTCGAGCAGGCGCTGCTCGACGGCATGCGCGAACGTGGCTACATCGAAGGCAAGAATCTGGTGGTCGAGCGGCGCTTCGCCAACGGCATGCCGGAATTGCTGCGCCAGGGCGCGAGCGAACTGGCGGCGCTCAAGCTCGACGCGATCGTTTCGACCTGCTCGCCCTCGACCAACGCAGTCAAGCAGGCAACCGCGGGCTCGGATACGCCGATCGTGATGGCGAACGTCTCCGACCCGGTGGGGCAGGGGCTGATCGCGAGCCTCGCCCGGCCCGGCGGCAGCGTCACGGGCCGCTCGAGCCAGGCGGATGAAACGCTGCCGAGGATGCTGCAGTTCTTTGCCGCGGTGGTGCCGAAGTCGACACGGATCGCGGTCCTGTACAACACTCGCAATCCGGTGCACCCAGGGTTCTGGCGCGAGTTGGAGGCGGCTGGCAAGGCGCTCGACAGGGCGCTGGTGCGCATCGATGTCGCCGGGCCGAAGGACTTCGCGGCAGCTTTCGACGCCATCGCGCGCGAGCGCCTCGGCGCGCTGCTCGTGCTCCCCGACGACAACATGACGATGAATTTCCGCGCGCAGCTGCTCGAGGCTGCGACCGCGCGGCGCTTGCCGACGATGTTCGGGCCGCGCGAATTCGTCACCGACGGCGGACTGATGAGCTACGGTGAAAACTATGCCGTCAGTTACCGCAGAACCGCGGGATACGTTGAAAAGGTGCTCGCGGGCGCGAAGCCGGCGGACCTGCCGGTCGAACAGCCCACCCAGTTCGAGTTTGTCGTGAATCTGAAGACCGCGAAGGCGCTTGGGATCACGATCCCGCAATCGCTGCTCGTGCGGGCGGACGAGGTCCTCCGCTAGCGATCGGTCCGCCGTGCGCGCGAAGAAGCGCTGCGGCTGGGCGCGCAATCCCCTCTCGATTGCCTACCACGACTCCGAGTGGGGCGTCCCGGTGCGCGACGACCGCACGCTTTTCGAGTTCCTCATCCTCGAAGGGGCGCAGGCCGGCCTTTCGTGGGACACGATCCTCGCCAAGCGCGAAAACTACCGCCGCGCGTTCGACGGCTTCGACGTCACGAAGGTGGCCCGCTACGGCGGGGCGAAGAAGCGCAAGCTGCTGGCCGACGCAGGCATCGTGCGCAACCGCGCGAAGATCGATGCGACGATCGTCAACGCCCGCGGCGTGCTCGCGTTGCAGCAGGAGTTCGGCTCGTTCGAGCGCTACCTGTGGAAATTCGTCGGTGGAAAGCCGTTGCAGCCGCGCCGCAGGGAAATGGGCGAGATCCCGGCGCGCAGCGAGGTGTCCGATGCGCTCTCGGCGGACCTGAAGCGCCGCGGCTTCAAGTTCGTCGGCTCGACCATCCTTTACGCATTCATGCAGGCGGTCGGAATGGTGAACGACCACACGCGCGATTGCTTCCGGTATCGGGACCTCGCATGACGAGGAGCTTGCTGCTTGCGCTGCTCGTTTCGGCCGCGCCGCTCTGCAGCGCGTATGAAGTCAACGGCGTCACGCTCGGGGTCAACGAGAAGGCGGTCAAGAAGGCGTTTCCAAGCGCCTACTGCAAGCCGCTCGAATGGCGCTCGGACGCGGCCGACCGCCAGTGTGACGATGCGAAGATCACCTATGCCGGAATTCGGGCGCGCGTCACGTTCTACCTGCAGCGGGACGCCGTGCAGGCCTTCACCGTCCGCTTCGGCATCAACGAGCGCGAGCGGATTGCGGATCACTTTCGCTCCCGTTGGGGGGCGCCGACCAGCGAGACGACGCAGTCGATCAGCCGCAAGGAAAGGGATCCGAAGCAGGTCACCCGCGTGCGCTGGGACCGGGGCAACGACCACGCGCTCCTTACTGCGTACCTCGACCGCAAGCGCGGCATGCTCGAAGTCTGGCGTGGCAATTTTATCGACGAGATCTACCGCGTTCGCTGAGCGGAGCGCGGGCTCTGGCCACGGCCCGCCACGCCTTGAGCTTCATGGCGACCGGCATTCCGGCATGCGCGGGGCTGGTCGAAGGCAGGCGCTGGTAGCGCAGTTCCAGGTCGGCGAGAGCGGGCCGCACATGCGCCTCGAACGCCGATTGCGCCTTCGCGCCGTTGAAGAACACGGCACGAATCGCGGGGTGCGCCTGGAAAAAGGCGCGGAAATCGTTCGCCGTTTCGCTCGCCGCCTCGATGCTCGAATCCAGGCTGCCGTCCCGCTTGCAGGAATGCAGCACGTCCCACAGCGCAATCCCGGCCGAGCGCAACGCGCGCACGCGCGTTTCGTAGGGGAGCTGCGCATCGAAGCCGAGCAGCTCGCTCATGATCGTCCAGAACGCGTTGCGCCGATGCGCGTAGTACTGGTTCGCCCTGAGCGATTCGCCCCCGGGCATGCTGCCCAGCACCAGCACGCGGGATCTCCCGTCGGCAATCGGCGGAAACGAGCGCGCGAGCTGCGAGGCCGCCGGCGCCTGGTCGGCGATCAGGCGCTTGCCGAGGCTCATGACTTCGTCCTGGACGTAGCCGAGCCGGCGATAGAACTCGATCACCTCCACGTTGGAGGAGCGCACCTGCAGGTTGATTTTCGGACAGCCGCGCTCTAGCAGCAGCCGCTCCACCTCGCGCATCAACGCGCGGCCAAGCGATTTGCGCCGATGTTTCGGCGCAACGGCGAGGTAGTACACCCATCCGCGATGGCCGTCGAAGCCGGCCATCGCCGAGGCGACGATTCTTTCGCGCACGGTACCGACGAGAAAAAGCTCCGGCTGCTCGCCGAGCTTGCGCTCGATGTCCTTGTGCGGGTCGTTCCATGGCCGCGTGAGACCGCATTCGCGCCAGAGTGCGACCACGGCCTCGGTGTCCGCGCGCCGGAACGCCCGGATTCTCACGCGGGCTGCGACGCCACGCCAAGCAGCGGAAGGAGCTCGGGGATCCAGGTGATGTGGTGATCGGCGACCTCCATGCGCTCGGCGACCTTCTCGGGCCAGAGCTCGCCGAGCACCCCCGAGATGAAGACCGTGCGCATTCCGATCTGCCTCGCTGCGGCAAGCTCGTTCGAGCCGCCGTCGCCGATGAAGATGCACTCCTCGGGGCGGCGTCCGAGCGCTTCCAGGCACTTGTGGTAGATCTGCGGCTCGGGCTTCACGCATCCGGCCTCGCAGGAGAACACTTCCGCGTCGAAGAGCCCGGCGAGCGGCGACTCTTTCCAGAACGCAATCTCGCTGCAATCAGCGTTGCTGATCAGGCCCAGCGAATAGCCAGCGCCCCGCAGGCGCTTCAACGTCTCGACGTTTTCCGGCGGAATCCGCTGCATCGCACCCCGGAACCTGCCGCTGCGTATCTGCGCCGCTTCCTCGATTACCGCATCCGAAATCGCCGGGTCGATCTCGCGCGCGAGGCGGGCGAGGATGCATCGGGGATCGCGCTCTTCGCCGGCCAGGCGCCAGCGCGAGCCGGTCGTGATGAGACGGTCCCAGGCCTTGCGGTCGACGCCAAGCACGGCGTAGGTGAACGGCAGCTCACACCATTGCGACTCCAGGCCGGTCAGCGTGTGGAACAGGTCGAAGAGGACGGTGGTCGTCGGCATTCCTGTCGCGACGTATGGTACGTTAATCTTTCTGCAGGAGGCCCCGCAATGAACCGAGCCGAAGAACGAACGCGCGAAATCGACGCCGCCGTTGCCGACATCCGTCGCATCGAAGCGGGCGCCGGCGTGACGCGCGAGAGCCTCGAGCGGATCAAGCAGCGCCTGATCCGGCTTGCGGCACGCACCGAGCTGTTCGATCCAGCGGATTTTCCGCCGCCGGCGCCGGGCGGCAAGCGCACTTCGTGCCTGTACCGCCTGGCAGAGGATGACGAGCACCGGTTCGCGCTCTACGCAAACTCGTCCAACGGCGTGTACGGCACGCCGGCGCACAACCACACCACCTGGGCGGTGATCGTCGGCGTGACCGGCGAGGAGGTGAACCGCTTCTACGACCGCGATGCCGAGGCGGGCGTCCGGCAGAAGGGCGAGTACACGGTGAAGCAGGGCACCGGCGTCACCTTCCTGCCCGAGGACCTGCACTCGATCCACATCTCGGCGCCGCTTTTGAACTTCCACATGTACGGCCTCGGGCTCGAGCAGCTGCACAAGCGCGAGTTCTACGACGCCAAGGAAAAGTGCTGGAAGGTCTTTCCGGCGCACTCGGACATCCGCGAAGCGCGCACTGGCCGCGGATGACACGGCGCGTTTCGGCCGCCGCGGTGCGCGAGCGGCTCTCGGGTGACGGCGAGATCGCGTTGCTCGATGTGCGGGAGCAGGGCGTGCATTCGCGCGGCCATCCGTTCTTCGCGTCGTCGCTGCCGCTTTCGCGCCTGGAATTGATGGTCGGTGCGCTGGTCCCGCGTCGCTCGGCGCCGATCGTGCTGCTGGATGGCGGCGAAGAGGATCTCGCCGAGCGCGCGGCGGCGAAGCTCGTCGAGATGGGCTACCGGCAAATCGAAATCCTCGAGGGAGGCTGCGCCGGATGGGAGGCTTCCGGCGGCCAGCTTTTCAGCGGCGTCAACGTGCCGTCGAAGGCGTTTGGCGAATTCGTCGAGCATCGCTATGACACCCCGCGCATTCCCGCCGGCGAATTGAAGCAGCTGCAGGAGTCCGGTGCGAAGCTCGTGATCCTCGATTCGCGCCCGTACGACGAATACCACCGGATGAACATTCCGGGCGGCGTGGATGCGCCTGGCGCAGAGCTCGCGTACCGGGTGCATGACCTCGCACCCGACCCCGACACCCTTGTCGTCGTCAATTGCGCGGGGCGCACCCGCAGCATCATCGGCTGCCAGAGCTTGCGCAACGCCGGCATCCCAAACCCCGTGGTCGCGCTAAAGGACGGCACGATGGGATGGGAGCTTGCGGGCTTCGAATGCGAGCGGGGTGCATCCCGCGTGGCGCCTGCACCGACCGCAGACGGGCGCGCCAAGGCGCGCGCAGCAG
>DASUMM010000114.1:0-10510 GCA_036277655.1 Burkholderiales bacterium
AGCGTGGCTGGGGCCGCGTGATCAACGTGTCCTCGGTCAACGGACAGAAGGGTGCCTTCGGGCAGACCAATTATTCCGCCGCCAAGGCCGGCATTCATGGCTTCACCCAAGCGCTCGCGCTCGAGTGCGCGCGCAAGGGAGTCACAGTGAACACGATTTCGCCGGGCTATATCGGCACCAAGATGGTCACTGCGATTCCGAAAGAAATCCTCGATTCGAAAATCCTGCCGCAGATCCCGATCGGGCGCCTCGGAAAACCCGAGGAAGTCGCCGGCCTCATCATCTACCTGTGCTCTGAAGAGGCCGCATTTGTCACCGGCGCCAACATCTCGATCAACGGCGGCCAGCACATGTACTAGGAGGCAACGAGCGTGTCGGCAATGCCAGAGGAAAAGGAAAAGGGGCACCCCCCGCAGCGGCTGATCAAGAAGTACCCCAACCGGCGGCTGTATGACACCAAGACGTCGAGCTACATCACGCTGGCCGATGTCAAGCAGATGGTCCTCAAGCAGGAGGACTTCCAGGTAATCGACGCCAAGTCGGGCGATGACCTGACGCGCCAGATCCTGCTGCAGATCATCCTCGAGGAGGAAAGCGGCGGCGTGCCGATGTTCTCCTCCGACCTGCTGTCGCAGATGATCCGCTCCTACGGCAGCGCGATGCACGGCTTCATGGGCACGTACCTGGAGAAGAACGTCGAAGCATTCCAGCAGCTGCAGAAGGCGCTGCAGGAGCAGTCGCAGAAGATCTACGGCGACAACTCGCGCGCTTCGCAGGACCTGTGGGCGCAGTTCATGAACCTGCAGGGGCCGGCGATGCAGAGCCTGATGCGCGCCTACATGGAGCAGAGCCAGAAGATGTTCGCGCAATTCCAGGAGCAGATGCAAAGCCAGGCGCGCAACATGTTCACCGGCTTCACGTTCCCCGGCTTCCCGGACTCCCAGGGGAAGGGCGAGTCGGACAAGAAGTAGGTGTGAAGGGCAGCGCTCCCCGCATCGGCTTCGTCTCGCTGGGCTGCCCGAAGGCGCTGGTCGACTCGGAACGGATCCTCACGCAGCTGCGCGCGGAAGGCTACGCGACGGCGCGCGATTACGCCGGCGCCGATCTCGTCATCGTCAATACCTGCGGCTTCATCGACGCCGCGGTCGAAGAATCGCTCGACGCCATCGGCGAGGCGCTGGCTGACAACGGCCGCGTGATCGTCACCGGGTGCCTCGGGGCGCGCGAGGACGTGGTGCAAAGCGCGCACCCTTCCGTGCTGGCGGTCACCGGGCCGCACGATCCGGCCGCGGTCATGCAGGCAGTGCACGCGCACCTGCCGAAACCGCACGATCCGTTCACCGACCTGGTGCCGCCGCAAGGAATTCGGCTCACGCCGAAGCATTACGCCTATCTGAAGATCTCCGAAGGGTGCAATCACCGCTGCACCTTCTGCATCATTCCCTCGATGCGCGGCGACCTCGTCTCGCGGCCGATCGGCGAAGTGATGCAGGAGGCGGAAACCCTGGTGCGCGCCGGCGTGAAGGAGCTCCTCGTGATCGCGCAGGACACGAGCGCATACGGCGTCGACGTAAGATACCGCACCGGGTTCGTGAACGGCAGGCCGGTGAAGACGCGCCTGCTCGATCTTTGCCGCGCGCTCGGCTCACTCGGCGTCTGGGTGCGGTTGCATTATGTGTATCCCTATCCGCACGTCGACGAGGTGATTCCGCTGATGGCGGAAGGAAAGATCCTGCCATACCTCGACGTGCCGCTGCAGCACGCGAGCCGCCGGATTCTCAAGTTGATGCGGCGCCCGGCAAACGCGGGCGACACGCTCGAGCGCATCCGGCGCTGGCGCGAAATCTGTCCGGACCTCGCGATCCGCAGCACGTTCATCACCGGTTTTCCCGGCGAGACCGAGCGCGAATTTCAGGAGCTGCTCGATTTCCTGCGCGAAGCCGAGCTCGATCGCGTCGGCTCGTTCACCTATTCTGCGGTCGATGGTGCGGCGGCGAACGCGCTGCCCGATCCGGTGCCGCAGGAACTGAAGGAGGAGCGGCGGGCGCGGCTGATGCAGGTGCAGCAACAAATCAGCGAGGCGCGCTTGCGTGGCAAGATCGGCAGGCGTATGAAGGTGCTGGTCGACGCTCCGGGCGTCGGTCGATCGGCCGGGGAAGCCCCGGAGATCGACGGCGTGGTGCGATTTCGCGGCAGGCCCGCGGCAGGCGAGATGGTCCAGGTCACGATCGAGCGCACGGACGCGCACGATCTTTTCGGGAGAATTTCATGAGCACTCGGGAAGTGGTGGTGGTGTCGGCAACGAGGACGGGGATCGGTGATTACGGCGGTTCCTTAAAGGACATTCCGCCGACGCAACTGGGCGCGGTCGCCATCCGCGAAGCGGTCTCGCGCGCGAAGATCGACCCGGCGAGCGTCGGACACGTCGTCATGGGAAGCGTGATTCACGGCGAAGCGCGGGACATGTATCTGTCACGCGTGGCTGCAGTCGATGCGGGCCTGCCGGTCGGCACGCCGTGCCTCACGGTCAACCGCCTGTGCGGCTCGGGCCTGCAGGCGATCGTCTCGGCGGCGCAGCACATCCTGCTTGGCGATACCGACATCGTCGTAGGCGGCGGCGCGGAAAGCATGAGCCGCGCGGCGTACTTCCTCCCTACCGGTCGCTGGGGCCAGCGCATGGGCGATGCGCGCGTGCTCGATGCGATGACCGGCGCGCTGCACGATCCGTTCGGCCACGGCCATATGGGCGTTACCGCGGAGAACATCGCCGCGAAGTACGGGTTCACGCGCGGCGAGCAGGATGCGTTCTCGGTGGAATCGCACCGGCGGGCGTCGAATGCGCTCGAGAAGGGCTATTTCCAGTCGCAGATCGTGCCGGTCGAAGTAAAGACGCGCAAGGGCGTCGAGAAGTACACGAACGACGAGCATGTGCGCAAGGACGTGAAGGCCGAAGACATGGCAAAGCTGAAGGCGGTATTCAAGAAGGACGGCACCGTCACGGCAGGCAACGCTTCCGGACTCAATGACGCTGCAGCGGCGATCGTGATGATGGAAGCGGGCGCCGCAAAGCGCGCCGGCGCGAAGCCGATGGCGCGGCTTGTCGCGTACGCGCACGCGGGCGTCGAGCCGCAGGTGATGGGCCTGGGTCCGATTCCGGCCGTACGGCGCGTGTTCGAGAAATCCGGCCTGAAGCCCTCCGACATCGACGTCACCGAGTCGAACGAGGCGTTCGCGGCGCAGGCGATGGCGGTGACGAAGGATCTCGGCCTCGATCCGGCGAAGGTGAATCCGAACGGCGGCGCGGTCGCGCTCGGCCATCCGATCGGCGCCACCGGCGCAATCCTCACCGTGAAGGCGTTGTACGAACTCGAGCGCACGCAGAAGCGCTACGCACTCGTGACGATGTGCATCGGCGGCGGGCAGGGCATCGCCGCGATCTTCGAGCGCCAATAAAGGGGTCAGGACCCATTTTCCGCGAGGCGCTCGCCGATCTGGAGCGCGAGCACCTCGTCAACGGGGTCGTCGCGTTCATCTTCGCCGCGACCGGGCCGGTGGCGATCATCCTCGCCGTCGGCACGCGCGGCGGCCTCGCGCCCGCCGACATCGCATCGTGGATCTTCGGCTCGTTTTTCCTCAACGGACTGATCAGCCTGTTTTTCTGCTTGCGCTACCGCCAGCCGCTCGTCTTTTTCTGGACCATTCCCGGCGCGGTGCTGGTCGGGCCGGCGCTCACACATCTCTCGTTTGCCGAGGTGATCGGCGCGTACTACGCCACCGGCCTGCTCATGCTGGCGCTCGGCTGGAGCGGCTGGATCCGCCGCGCAATGCAGGCCGCACCGATGCCGATCGTGATGGCGATGGTGGCGGGCGTCTTCCTGCGCTTCGGCCTCGACCTGGTCTTCTCGATGCGCGACGAATTCTGGATCGCCGCGCCGATGATCGCGGTGTTCCTCGCGCTCACCGCGCTCCCTTCGCTCGGCGCACGCATGCCGCCGCTGATCGGCGCGCTCGCGATCGGCGCTGTGATGATCGCCGTGCTCGGGAAGTTCGTCGCACCGCCTGGCGAAAGCCTGCAGATCGTGCGGCCGAACTTCTATGCGCCGGCCTTCTCCTGGCAGGCGATGGTCGAGCTCGTCGTGCCGCTCGCGATCACGGTGCTGGTGGTGCAGAACGGGCAAGGCATCACGGTGTTGCGCGCCGCCGGTCACGAGCCCCCGGTCAACGCCATCACGATGGCCTGCGGCATCGGCGCAATGGCCTCTGCCGTCGTCGGCGCGGTTTCGACCTGCCTTACCGGGCCGGTGAACGCGATCATTTCGGCCTCCGGTGCGAGGTCCGGCCAGTACTCGGCGGGCGTGATCGTCGGTCTGCTGGCGCTGGTGTTCGGCCTCTTGGCGCCAGTGTTCACGCACTTGCTGCTCGCCACGCCGAAGGCGTTCATCGCCGTGCTCGGCGGGCTTGCGATGCTGCGTGTGCTGCAGAATGCGTTCGTGGTGTCGTTCCGGGAAAAGTTCACGCTTGGCGCGCTGGTGACGTTCCTCGTCACGGTCGCCGACGTGCCGATTTGGAACGTCGGGGCGCCGTTCTGGGGGCTCGTGTTCGGAATCGCGATCTCGATGCTGCTCGAGCGCAGGGATTTCCGGCCGCTCGGATCGTCGTAGCATGCGGGGCATGCGCTCGATTCTCGTCACTCTTCTGCTCGCGCCACTGCTCGTCGCGGCACAGCAGCCAGCGGAGCCGCCGCTCTTCCATCTCGTCACGCTCAGCGCGCAGGCCGAGCGCGAGGTGCCGAACGACTTATTGACCGCCGTGCTCGCCGCCGAGCAGGAGGGCGCCGATCCGGCGCAGCTGGCGGACGCCGTGAATCGCACGATGCAGCGCGCGCTCGCGGTCACGCAGGCGTATCGCAGCGTCCGGGCGCGCTCGGGGAACTATCAGAGCTATCCGGTGCATGAAAAGGGACGCATCGTCCGATGGCGCGTGCGCCAGGAGCTGCGCCTCGAGTCGAGCGACCTTGCCGCGACCAGCGAATTGATCGGCAAGCTGCAGGCGAACCTGGTCGTCACCGGGATGCATCTCTCGGTTTCGGCCGAGGCTCGCCGCCAGGCGGAGAACGCGCTCATCTCGGAGGCGCTGGCGGCGTTCGACGATCGGGCGCGCGTGGTGAGGGATGCGATGAAGTCGAAGGGCTATCGCGTCAAGGAGCTGCAGATCTCCGGGGGCGATCAACCGCGTCCGATGGTCGCGCTGGGAGCGCGCGCCATGACCTCGGAGTCGGTGGCAGCACCGGCGCTCGAGCCGGGAACCACCCGCATCACGATGAGCGTGACGGGGACGATCCAGTTGCAGTAATCGCCTGGGCCGCGGGTGCCCGAGCGGAACGTCGATTCCGGCGTCGTATCCGTCGACGCTCGGCAATCGAACATTCCGTCGTGCATCGCGACGCTAACTGCTCAAGATGACACCAGAAAGACGCGGGCAGGCCCGCTAGCTCTTCAGGCGCATCCGGCCGAGATAGTCGCGCTTGCCGAGCGGAGCGCCCTTCGAGCGCAGGATGTCGTACGCCGTCGTGGCATGAAAGTAGAAGTTCGGCAGCGAAAACGACAGCACGAACCCTTCGGTCGTGAACGGCACTTTGTTGCCACGAATCTCGAACACCAGGTCGGCTCCTGCGCGGGCGTTGACCGTCTCCGGCGTCACTTTTTGCAGCGTTTCGCTTGCATCGGCGACGAGCTTCTGCAGCTCCTCGTAGCGATGGTTTGCCAGATCGCTCGGAGGCCGGAATACGCCCTGCCGGATGCCTTCGATCGCGCCGACCGAGTGGTGCACCACCGATTGGATCTGGAAGCGGAAGGGCAGCATGTCGGGGTACAGGCGCGTGTCGACGATTTCGTCGAGCGCGACGTTGTGCTCCAGAAAATGCTTCTGCGCTTTTTCAAGAAAAGCGCCGACTGCGCCCAGCGTCTGCAGGTAGTTCAAAACGCTGAGTTCGTGCAGCGTAACGGTCATGTGGATTTCCTCTCGGGGTGGCTTGCCTGGCGAAGTCGCGAATCTACTATGGTCCGCGGTTGACATCCCATCGAGGGCGGGGCTAGCGTTGGTTGCCATGACCGTCCGATCGATTCCCACCGAGCCGCTCCGCCGGCGACCCTACGCCGGCTATCACATGCGCGAAGTGCCCGCCGACGAGGCGGAACTTACGCGCACCGGGCCCGGAACGCCGATGGGCGAGTACCTGCGGCTCTCCTGGCAGCCGGTGTGCCTGTCGGTCGAGCTGACCGACTTGCCCAAGGCGATCACGATCATGGGAGAGCCGCTGGTTGCGTTCCGCGACCGTGCGGGGCGGGTCGGCGTTCTGCAGCGGCATTGTCCGCACCGCGGCGCCTCGCTCGAATTCGGCATCGTCCAGCGCAGGGGAATCCGCTGCAGCTATCACGGCTGGCTCTTCGACGTCGACGGCACCGTGCTCGAGACGCCCTGCGAGCCCGCCGGCAGCCCGCGCAAGGAGAGCGTGTTTCAGGGCGCCTATCCCGCCTTCGAGAGAGACGGCCTGGTGTTCGCCTACATGGGTCCGCCGGAAAGAAAGCCGCCGTTCCCGGAATACGATTCGTACACGCAGCCGCGCGGAACGAAGCTGGCGGCGTTCTCCAACATCTACCCGTGCAATTGGCTCCAGGTGTGCGAGAACATCATGGACCACATGCACACCGCGGTGCTGCATAACAACATGACGGTGGAAGGGGTGGACGCCGCGATCGCCGCGGGCACTTCGCTCGCCGGCTTCGGCGACATGCCGACGATGCTCTGGGAGGCGACGCGCAATGGCAACGGCATGGTGTTCGTTGCGGCGCGCCGGCTTCCCGAAGACAAGGTATGGGTGCGAATTTCCGAGATGGTCCTGCCGAACTATGTGCAGATCGGATCGCTTGCGCCGACCGCCTCCAAGTACCGGCACTCCACCACGTCGCTCACGCGCTGGCACGTTCCGGTGGACGATTTCAACATGATCATTTTCGGCTGGCGCCACTTCAACCCGGAAATCGACCCCGAGAATCTCGGCCGGCCCGAGGACTGCGGCGTCGACAAGATCGATTTCCTCGTGGGCCAGACCGGCAGCCGCAGCTACGAGGAAGGGCAGCGCGCGCCCGGCGACTGGGAGGTGATCTCGAGCCAGCGCCGCATTGCCGTGCATGCGCTCGAGCATCCGGCGACTTCCGATGCGGGCGTGCTGCGCTACCGAAGGCTGCTACGCGACGCGATCGCGGGAAAAACCGGCCGCGACACGAGTTTCCATCCTGAAGTCGGACCGAGCATCCATCAATACGCGCAGGACTCGCTGCTCACCGTGCCACCGCGCCCAGGGCGCGACGACCGCGCGCTGCTGCTCGAATGCAACCGGCGAATCCTCGCGCTGATGCAGGAGTGCGACACCGTGCCGCCCGAAGAGCGCGACCGGCATGTTCGCAAGCGCCTCGACGAGTTCGAGCGGGAGGTGGCGGCCGGCTGATCTACTGGCTCCGGTGCACGGTGAGTCGCTGGCGGGTGGCGAGAAAGAGCCCGGAGACGACGATCACCGCCATGCCGGCGAGCGACCAGCCGTCGGGGAAGTTTCCGAAGACGAGGAGCCCGAGCAGCATCGCCCAAATGAGTCCGGAGTAGGTGTACGGCGCAAGCAACGTCGCCGACGCGTAGTCGTAGGCGCGGATCAGCAAGTAATGACCCATCGAAGCGAGCATTCCGATCACGCAAAGCAACGCCCAGTGGGAGATCTCTTTCGGCGTCTCCCAGGCGAACGGCAGCGTCGCCGAGAGCACGACCGCGCCGACGATCGCGCCCCAGATGAGCGAGGTGAGCGGATGCTCGATGCCGGCGATCTTGCGCGTCAGGATCTGATAGAGCGCATTGCAGAGGGCCATTCCCATCGGCAGCAGCGCATAGAGCGTGAACACGGAAGAACCGGGCCGTACCACGATCAGTGCTCCCGCCATGCCGATCAGGATCGCCAGCATGCGCGGCATGTCCAGGCGCTCTTTTAGCATCGGCACCGCGAGCGCCGCGACGAAAAGCGGCAGCACGAACGCAATCGCGGCCGCGTCGGCGAGCGGCAGTACCTTGAGTGAGGTGAAGTAGATCGACGTCGCGACAGCGAGCAGAAGGCCGCGCGCAACCTGGATGCCGGGGCGCTTCGTCGCGATGCGCTTGAGTTCCCCGCGCGCCGCGAGCCAGGCGAGCAGCATCGCGAGGTTCAGCGCATAGCGCGCCCACACGATGCCGGGGACCGGATACCAGCGCGCCAGATACTTCGCGATGGCATCCATGAGCGTGAACGCGCCGACCGCTGCCACCATCAGCAGGATCCCGCGCAGCGGGTCGTTCACGCCTCGGCGCGCATGTGCGGGAAGAGGATTACGTCGCGGATCGAAGGGCTGTCGGTGAGCAGCATCACGAGCCGGTCGACGCCCAGGCCGCCGCCCGCCGTGGGCGGCAATCCGTACTCGAGCGCGCGGATGTAGTCGGCGTCGTAGTACATCGCCTCCTGGTCGCCGGCCTCCTTCATGCGCGCCTGCTCGCGGAACCGCTCGGCCTGGTCCTCGGGGTCGTTCAGCTCGGAAAAGCCGTTGGCGATTTCCTTGGCGTCGATGAAGAGTTCGAACCGGTCCGCGACTTCCGGATCGCGATCGTTGCGGCGCGCAAGCGGCGACGCTTCGGCGGGAAATTCGAGCACGAACGTCGGCTCGACCAAATGCTTCTCCGCCAGTGCTTCGAAGAGCATCAATTGCAGCGAGCCCCAGCCTTGATGCGGCTTGTGCGCAGTGCCGAGCGAATCGAGCTTGCGCGCAAGGAACGCGCGGTCGCGCAAGTCGGCGGTGGCGTATTCGGCGCCGCCGTGGCGGCGGATCGCATCCGGGATCGAGATCCGCGCAAACGGCTTGCCGAAGTCCAGCGGCTTGCCCTGGTACTCGACCAGCGTCTTGCCGAGCGCTTGTTGCGCCGCGGTCCGCACGAGCGTCTCGGTGTGACGGATCATGTACTCGCAATCCTCGTATGCGCAGTACCACTCCATCATCGTGAATTCCGGGTTGTGGCGCGTCGAAATGCCTTCATTGCGGAAGTTGCGGTTCACTTCGTACACGCGCTCGATGCCGCCGACCACCAGCCGCTTCAAAAAAAGCTCCGGCGCGATGCGCAGGTAGAGATCCATGTCGAGCGCGTTATGGTGGGTCTTGAACGGCCGCGCGATCGCGCCGCCCGGAATCGGCTGCATCATCGGCGTCTCGACTTCGAGGTAGCCGTCGGCATTCATCGTCTCCCGCAGCGACTGGATCACCTTCGAGCGCACGGCGAACGTGCGGCGCGACTCCGGCGTGACGATCAGGTCCACGTAACGCTGGCGATAGCGCAGCTCCTGGTCGGCGAGGCCGTGGAACTTCTCCGGCAGCGGTCGCAGCGCCTTGACGAGCAATCGCGCTTCTGCTGCCTGCACGGTCAGCTCGCCCTTGTTGGTGCGAAAGAGCGTCCCGCGCACGCCGAGGATGTCGCCCAGGTCCCAGTGCTTGAACTGCTCGTGCGTTTCGGCGCCGGTCACGTCGTTCGTCAGGTAGACCTGCAGGCGCCCGCTGCCGTCCTGCAGCGTGGCGAAGCTCGCCTTGCCCATCACGCGCTTGAGCAGCATGCGGCCGGCAACCGTGACCTCGACCTTCTGCGCCTCCAGCGCCTGCTTGTCGAGCGCGCCGTAGCGCGCCGCAATGTCGCCCATCAGGTGCTGGCGGCGAAAGTCGTTCGGAAACGCGATTGCCTTTGCGCGTAGCGCCTTCAGCTTCTCGCGGCGCTCCTCGACCAGCTTGTTTTCTTCTTCCACGGCTACACCCCCTGCTTCAGGCTCGCGGTGATGAAATAGTCGAGGTCGCCGTCGAGCACCGCCTGCGTGGCGCCTTTCTCGACGCCGGTGCGCAGGTCCTTGATGCGCGACTGATCGAGCACGTAGCTGCGGATCTGGTGGCCCCACTCGACGTCGGTCTTGCTTGCCTCGAGCTTGGAGTGCTCGGCGGTGCGCTTGCGCAGCTCCAGCTCGTAGAGCCGCGATTTCAGCATCGCCATGCACTCGGCGCGATTGCGGTGCTGCGAGCGGTCGTTCTGGCTCTGCACGACGATGCCGGTCGGCAGATGCGTGATCCGCACGGCCGACTCGGTCTTGTTGACGTGCTGGCCTCCGGCACCCGAGGCGCGATAGACGTCGACCCGCAGGTCCGCCGGATTGATCTCCACTTCGATCGATTCGTCGACCTCCGGGTAGACGAACACCGCGGCGAACGAAGTGTGGCGGCGCGCGTTGGAATCGAACGGCGACTTGCGCACGAGGCGATGCACGCCGCTCTCGGTGCGCAGGTGACCATAGGCGTAGTCGCCCGAGACCTTGAGCGTGCTGGATTTGATGCCCGCCACTTCGCCTTCGGTGCGCTCGAGCACCTCGGCGCTGAAGCCCTTCTTGTCGCAGTACTTGAGATACATG
>DASUMM010000115.1:0-2381 GCA_036277655.1 Burkholderiales bacterium
TGCTGACCGAAGCCCGGCGCACCGGCACCCAGACCGGGCGCCAGGTTGCTTCGACGCTCACCGAATTTGCGCAGCGCGTGTCGGTCGCATCGCTCGATGTCACGCTCGCCGGGCTGCAGGCAGCGGGCGAATTCAGCGCCCGTTTCGCGATGCTCGCCGCCGGCGTCCTTGGCGGCATTGCCGACGCGCTGCGCAAGCCCGACTCCGAACCCGTCGACCGCAAGCCAACCTGAGCGCGCTCGTGCTGCGCGAAACGCTAGGCGCGATGCGCGACCTGCCGCGCCTGCACCAGATCAGCTCGGTGCTGATTCGCCATGGTCTCGGCGGCTTCGTGCAACGCATCGGCATCGCCGGCATGCTCGAGCGCGCGGGGCAGATGCTGCGCTGGGGCGAGGCGGTGGAGTCGGCGCCGCTCGAGCCGGCGCAGCGGATCCGGGTCGCTCTCGAGGAACTCGGGCCGACGTTCATCAAGCTCGGCCAGGTGATGGCCACCCGAGTCGATCTGTTCCCACCGTCGTGGATCGCCGAGTTCGAGAAGCTGCACGCGGATGTGCCGCCGGTTCCGTTCGAGGAGCTGCTGCCGGGCCTCGAGCGCGCGCTCGGGCGCTCGCCGTTCGAAGTGTTTCGCGACCTGGACACGCGTGCGCACGGCTCGGCTTCGATCGCGCAGGTGCATCGCGCGAAGCTGCAGGACGGCACGCCGGTGGTGCTGAAGATCCGCCGCCCCGGCGTGCGGGCCAAAGTCGAAGCGGATTTGCGGATCCTGCGCCAGCTTGCCGAGCTGATCGAGGCGGAGATTTCGGAGGCGCGGCGCTACCAGCCGATCGAGATCGCCAAGCAGTTCTCCCACGCGATCGAGCGCGAGATGGATTTCGCCACCGAGACGCGCAACATCGAGCGTTTCGCGAAGAACTTTCTCGACGACCCGCACATCGTCATTCCGAAGGTGTATCCGGAATGGACGAGCGAGACGCTGCTGGTGCAGCAGCACGTCGAAGGCGTGCCGGCGACCGACCCGGCCGCGGTCGCCGCCTCGGGCCTCGACCGGCGGCTGCTCGGCGCGCGCGCGGCCGATGCGTTCCTGAAGATGATCCTGGTCGACGGCTTCTTCCATGCCGATCCGCATCCGGGAAACGTCTTCTTCGTGGCCGGCGAGCGGATCGTCATCATCGATTTCGGCATGGTCGGGCGGCTCTCGCCGCAGCGGCGCAAGCAGGTGGTCGACCTTCTCGCGGGCCTGTCGCGCATGGAGGAGGAGCCGATGCTCGAAGTGCTGCTCGATTGGGCGGGCGACGCCTATGTCGACGAAGCGAGGCTCGCCGCCGACGTGAACCAGCTCGTCTTCGAATACGAGGGCGTGGTGCTGAAGGACCTGCGCATCGGCACCGTGCTGCGGCAGTTCTCGCAGGTCGTGCGCGAGCACTCGATCGTGCTGCCGGCGGATCTGTCGCTGATGTTCAAGACGCTGATCACGCTCGAGGGACTGGGCCGGCAGTACGACCCGGACTTTCGCATCGTCGATCACCTGGTGCCGCTGTTGCGTCGCGCGCTGCGCGAGCGCCACGAGCCGACCGAACTGCTCCGGCGAGGCAGGAGCACGGTGACGGATTTCCTCGGCGTGGTGACCAGCGTGCCGCGCGACCTCGCTCGCCTGCTGCGCGAGGCGCGGCGCGGCAAGACCCGGATCGATCTCGACCTGAAGCGGCTCGACCGTTTCGGGCGCCAGCTCGACCGCACCCTGGACCGCGCCACGGTAGGCATCCTGACCGCGTCGCTCGTCATCGGCTCGGCGATCGTGATGACCGTGGACGGCGGGCCGAAACTGCTCGGCATTCCGGTGCTGACGGCGCTCGGCCTCCTCGGCTATCTGATTGCGTTCCTGAACAGCGTGTGGATCGTGTACGGCATCTGGCGCGCGGGCCGGGAGCCGGGCGGGCGAGAATAGAGATCTTTCGTATGTCGTCGAAAGGAGAAACGGTATGAGCACGCAATATTCGGGAACGTGTTTTTGTGGCGCAGTGAAGTTTTCCGTCGGCAGCGATCCGGCCGCGATGGGCTATTGCCATTGCAGCTCCTGCCGGCACTGGTCGGCGGGCCCGGTGAACGGCTTTGCGCTCTTCAAGTCCGACACGGTCAGGGTGACCGAGGGCGCCGACCAGGTCGGCAGCTATAGCAAGACGCCGGCGAGCATCCGCAAGTGGTGCAAGAAGTGCGGCGGCCACATCTTCACTGAGCATCCGGCGTGGGGTCTCACGGACGTCTATGCGAGCGTGCTGCCCGATCTGCCGTTCAAGCCGGGCGTGCACGTGAACTACCAGGAAACGGTGCTGCGCATCAAGGACGGGCTGCCGAAGCTGAAGGACCTGCCGAAGGAGATGGGC
>DASUMM010000116.1:0-5033 GCA_036277655.1 Burkholderiales bacterium
GGCGACGTCACGCTGAACGTCAGCCAGGACCTGCTGCGCAGACAAGTCACGTTGATCGGCTCGTGGACGTTCTCGAGCGTGGGGCAGGTCGAATGCGCCGGCTTCATCGCCGAGCGTCGCATCCCGCTGAAGAAATTGATCACGCACCGCTTCAAGCTCGACGAGGCAGCCCCTGCCTACAAGCTGTTTGATACGCAGACGACCGGGAAGGGCGTGTTCCTGCTCTAGCAGCTAGACTACGGCGCCATGTCTACACTCTTTCGCTACACACTGCCGGTCGAAGAAACAAACTGGAAGTTCCAGGGTTCGGCCGAGACCACGTTCACGTGGGAATACGACGCTGCCGGCGAGGATCTCCTCAAGCTCTACGCCAAGGGCAAGCAGCAGCAATGGGACGCTGACAAGCGCATCGACTGGAGCCTGGACGTCGATCCGGACGATCCGATGCAGATGGACGACAGCGTCATCCCGCTCTATGGCACGCCGCTCTGGAACCGGATGTCGGAGAAGGAGCGCTCGGAACTGCGCTACCACAGCCAGGTGTTCAACCTCTCGCAGTTTCTGCACGGCGAGCAGGGAGCGCTGATCTGCGCCGCGCGCATCGTGCAGGACGTGCCGCGGATCGAATCGAAGTTCTATGCCGCGACGCAGGTGATGGACGAGGCGCGCCACGTCGAAGCGTACCGGCGCCTGCTGACCGAGAAGTTCCGCTTCGTCTATCCGATCTCGAAGCCGCTGAAGACGCTGATCGAGCAGGCGCTCACCGACAAGCGCTGGGATTTCACGTACCTCGGCATGCAGGTGCTGATCGAAGGCCTGGCGCTGGTCGCGTTCCAGCGCATCCGCGATTACTCGAAGAATCCGCTCTGCCAGGCGATCAATGCCTACGTGATGCAGGACGAGGCGCGGCATGTGGCGTTCGGGCGGCTCGCGCTGCGCGACTACTATCCGCACCTGACGGATGCCGAGCGCCGCGAGCGCGAAGAGTTCGTCATCGAAGGCTGCTACCACTTGCGCGACCGCTTCAATTCGCCCGAGATGTGGGAGCGTCTGAACATCGACGTCAAGCAGGCGCTGCGCGAAGTCGACGGCTCGGAAGGCCAGGTGCGCTTTCGCAAGCGGCTCTTCAGCCGCATCGTGCCGATCGTGAAGGACATCGGACTGTGGAGCGAGCGCGTGCGCAAGGTCTATGCCGAGATGGGCGTCGTGCATTACGGCGACACCGATGCGCAGGTGATGCTCGATCACGACGCCGAAGTCGCCGAGGAATTCGACCGCCTGCTGGGAAAGAAGCCGGTTTCCGCCTGACATGAGCCGCGAGCAGGCGATCGCGCGCGCCGAGCGGTATTTCGACGAGGGCGGGTTTTTCACGGAGCTTGCTCGTCGGATAGCGATCCCCACGGAAAGTCAGAATCCGGAGCGCCGTCCCGATCTTCAGAGATATCTCGTAGAGGAGATGGAGCCCAGCCTGAACAGGCTCGGCTTTGTCTGCAAGGTTCTAGCGAACCCTGCAGAGATCGGAGGGCCGTTCTTGTATGCCGAGAGAACGGAAGATCCTGCACTGTTCACCGTCTTCAGTTACGGCCACGGCGATGTCATCCGTGGTCAGGATGAGCAGTGGCGCTCCGGCCTTTCGCCGTGGAAGCTGACGCGCGAGGGCGACCGGTTGTACGGCCGCGGTACCGCCGACAACAAAGGGCAGCACACGATCAACCTGGCGGCGCTCGAAGCAGCGCTCGCGACGCGCGGGAAGCTCGGTTTCAACATCAAGTTCCTGATCGAGACTGGCGAGGAAATCGGTTCGCCCGGATTGCGCAGGTTCTGCGAGCAGCACAAGGACTTGCTGCGCTCGGATGTGCTGATCGCCTCCGACGGCCCACGTCTCACTCCGAGCCAGCCGACGATCTTCCTCGGCACGCGCGGCGTAATGAACATCGACCTGCACATCGATCTGCGCGAGGGCGGCCACCACTCGGGGAACTGGGGCGGTCTGCTTGCGAACCCGGGCATCCTGCTTGCGCAGGCGCTCGCGTCGATCACCGGCCCGCGCGGCGAGATCAAGGTGGACGAGTGGCGCCCGAACTCGCTCACCGAGTCGGTGCGCGAGGCGCTCGCCGGCATCGAGGTCGACGGCGGCCCGGACGGTCCGAAGATCGATCGCAACTGGGGCGAGCCCGACCTCACGCCGGCCGAGCGCGTGTTCGGCTGGTCGAGCTTCGAAGTGCTTGCGTTCGTTTGCGGCAATCCCGACCGGCCGGTGAACGCGATTCCGCCCCGGGCGCGCGCGCATTGCCAGCTTCGCTACGTCGTCGGCGTCGACAAGGACGACATCGTCCCCTCGCTCCAGCGTCATCTCGAGCGGCAGGGCTTCCCGATGGTGCGCGTGTCGCAGGCGCGCGATGAAGCGATGGCAGCGACCCGGCTCGACCCCCGACACCCATGGGTGCGCTGGGCGAAGGGCTCGATCGAGCGCACGACCGGAAGCCGCGTGGCGGTACTGCCGAACCTCGGCGGCTCGCTGCCAAATGACGTCTTCAGCGACGTACTGGGGCTACCGACCATCTGGATCCCGCACTCCTATGCCTCGTGCAGCCAGCATGCGCCGAACGAGCACCTGCTCGCGCCGGTCGCGCGCGATGCGCTGCGCCTGATGGCGGGCCTGATGTGGGATCTAGGTGAATTGCGTGGCCGTGCACCAGCCTGATTTTCTTCCTCTTCAAACACTTAAAAGGGAAAAGAAAGCGCTTGACAGGTTTGGCGCAACTCTTTAATTTAACTAGACCGACCGGTCTACTATGGCGAGCGAAACCCGGCAAGAGCTTCTGAAGCAAGGCGTCGTGATGCTGCTGCGCCATGGGTATCACGATCTCGGCATTGCGGCGGTGCTCGAAGCGACCGATGTTCCTAAGGGCTCCTTCTATCACCACTTTCGGTCGAAGGAGGACTTCGGGCTCCATGTCGTCGAGTTCTACATGCAGGAGGTTCACGCCGGACTCGATCAGTGCCTCAACGACGAAACGTTGCCGCCGCTCAAGCGTGTGCGGCGCTTCTTCGAGCTGAGCGAGGAAAAATACCGGACCGAGGGTTACCTCGGCTGCCTGCTCGGCGGGCTTGGGCAGGAGCTTTCCGGCGTGAGCGAGACGTTTCGGAGCAAAGTCCAGGAATGCTTCCGACTGATCGAGCAGCGAATCGCAGGCTGTCTGCGCAAGGCGATCGAGCAGGGGGACCTTGCGCCGCAGACGAATCCGCAGAAGCTGGCGGAACTGCTCGTCAATTGCTGGGAAGGTGCGGCTCTTCGCAGCCGCCTCGCCCGCGATCCGGCGCCGCTGCGCGAAATGCTCGACTTCTACTTCGGTTCCCTGTCGGCATAGAGACCGGCCGATTCCCTCAAGTGCATTCTCGAAAGGAGGCCCCAATGCTCAACCAGTCCCTTTACGAACGGCTCGGCGGATCGCCCGGCATCAATGCGCTGGTCGACGATATTGTTGCGCGCCACATGGAAAACCCGGTGATCCGCTCGCGCTTTCAGCCGTACCTGGAAACGCCGGACCGGCTGAAGATCACCAAGCAGCATCTTTGCGCGTTCCTCGAGGCGGGCAGCGGCGGCAGCGCGAAGTACACCGGGCGCGACATGAAGCAGGCGCACCGCGGAATGAACATCAATGAAGCCGAGTACATGGCTGCGCTCGACGACATCCTCGATGCCCTGCGCAAGCGCGGCATCGACGAGCAGACGCAGAAGGACGTGCTGGCGATCGCCTACTCGCTGAAGGGCGACATCCTGCACATGTAGCGGCGGCGCGGGCGCTACGGCGAACCCGCTGCAGCGCCCGCCGCTCGTGCCTAGACGCCGAGGATCCAGCGCCAGAAGAAAAAGCTGCCGGTCCCGAGCAGCGCAAACAGCACGATCACCGCGAGCATCAGCACTGCGCCGAACGCGCGCGTGGCGCGCTCGGTCTTCTTCGGCTGATCCAGCCAGTCCGCGAGTAGCCGCACGTTGCGCTGGTTCGCCTTGAATGCCGCATCGAAGAGGTCGCCCGCAAACGGGATGATGCCGATCACTCCCTCGATCGCCACGTTGAACGACATTCGCCACAACACGCTGCGCGGAGCACCGAGCTTCGCCGCCTGCGAGACGATGTAGCTCGACAGCAGCACGCCGATCAGGTCCCCAAGAAACGGAAAGAGGCCGATCAGCGCGTCGAGGCCGACGGTCAGACGCGTGCCAGGGATGGGCAGCGAACTGTCGAGCAGCCAGGCGAGGCGCTTCACCGTCTCGAGCGTCTGCTCTCCCTCCGCAGAGCGGACGGATTCGACGCGTCCGGCGTCTCCTACGTCGATGATGCGAGCCATCGCCCGCTCCTCAGCAATGAACGTGCCGGCATGCTAGCCTCGATTCATGCCGGGGTTCGAGCGGTGGCAGAAGAGTTGGGACCGGTTGGGGGCGCCTGCGCCCGGAATTTTGCTGTACGAGCAGCTGATCGCGTGCTACTCGGAGCCGCACCGGGCCTATCACACCCTGCAGCATCTTGAGGAGTGCTTCGAGAAGCTGAAGGAGATCGAGGATCACGCACAGCACCTCGGTGAAGTGGAGCTGGCGCTGTGGTTTCACGACGCGGTCTACGATACTCGGGCGTCGGACAACGAGGCGCGCAGCGCGCAATGGGCCGCGGAGTTCCTGGCATTACACGGCACACCGGAGGAGGAAGCGCGTGACGTCGATCGCGCGATCCTCGCGACGAGGCACGGCGAGCCTCCGTCGACATCGGACGAGGCACTGGTGGTGGACCTCGACCTCTGCATCCTCGGTAGCGACGACGCGACGTATGCCGCCTTCGAGGATGCGATCCGTGCGGAGTACCTGTGGGTGCCGCTTTCGATCTTTCGTGCGAAGCGCGCGGAGATCCTGGAAGGATTCGTCACGCGATCGGCCATCTACCATCACCCCGGGATTCGGGCGCAGCGGGAGTCGAGGGCGCGTGAAAACGTCACCACGACGATTGCGCGACTTCGCGGGTCCGGGTGAACCCGGT
>DASUMM010000117.1:0-5361 GCA_036277655.1 Burkholderiales bacterium
CGTAGAGCGCGTTGGCGATCCGGGTGCCCGCAAGGTGATAGACGAGCAGTGGCGGCACCGCCAGGCCGAACGCGATCTGCATCATCTCCCAGGCCGGCATGCGCACCGTGCGCCGCCGGTAGATCAGCCACAGCCCGAGCAGCCAGTGCACGAGCAGCGCACCGAAGAGCGCCGTCTCGCCCACCGGATTGCGCCACAAGGCGAGGAACCAGATGCGCGCTTTCTCCATCGCTGCGAGCGACACGAGCCCCACCGAGTGGTTGGCGAAGTGCGTGATGAGATACGCCATCAGGAGCAGCCCGCACCACAAGCGCACCGGCCGGACCCACGCCCGCCGCTCCCGTTCGGCGATGCTCGCCAAGGGGCTGTCGATCAGAACAAGCCGCCGGGCGGCGGCGCCGACGGCTCGGCAAGTCCGTGCGCGCCGACGCCGAGCAGGCGGATCGGCCGCTCGCCGGCTTGCGTACGCTCGAGCAAAGTGAGTGCGCGCGCAGCGATGTCGTCTTCATCGCAAGTGGCCGTGCTCGCGGTGTGGCTGCGCGTGACCGTCGTGAAGTCGGAGTAACGCACCTTGATCGTTACCGTGCGTGCAAGCAGGTTCTTGCGCGAGAGCATCGCCGCGGTGCGGCGCGCGAGGCGCTCGATCTCCGAGCGCACTTCGCGCAAGTCGCGCAGGTCTTCCGTATAGGTCGTCTCGCACGAGCGCGACTTCCACGGACGATTCGGAACCACCGGGCGCGGATCGTCGCCGTGCGCAAGGCGCCGGATCCAGTCGGCGAGGCTGCCGACCTCGCGCCGCAGCTTCTCTTCATCGGCGGAGCGTACATCGACCAGCCGAACGATGCCGATCGAGCGCAGCTTCTTCGCGGTGACCGGGCCGACGCCCCACAGCGCCTCGACCGGCAACTGCTGCAGGAAGTGCTCCATTCGCTCCGGCGCGATTACCGTCAGCCCGTCGGGCTTGCGCCAGCCCGAGGCGATCTTGGCGAGGAACTTGTTCGGTGCTACGCCAGCGGAGGCGGTGAGCCCCGTCTCTTCCCGGATGCGCGCCTTGAGCATGCGCGCCACGTTCGCCGCGAGCGGCTCGTTCCAGCGGTTCGCCGTGACGTCGAGATACGCTTCATCGAGCGAAAGCGGCTCCACGAGCGGCGTGCACGAGCGCAGGATCTCCATCACCTGCTGCGACACTGCACGGTAGCGCGAAAAATCCGGCGGCACGACAAGGAGCTCCGGGCAAAGGCGCAGCGCCCGCACGGTGGGCATCGCAGAGCGCACGCCAAAGGCGCGTGCCTCGTAGCTTGCGGCCATGACGACGCCGCGCGCATCGGGCGTGCCGCCGACGGCCACCGGCTTGCCGCGCAGCCGTTCATCGTCGCGCTGCTCGACCGATGCATAGAACGCATCCATATCGACGTGGACGATGCGGCGCGGCGCGGCGGGAACGGGGATGCCGTCGTCGCCAGGCATCTACTACAGGCGCGACGTGAGCCTTCTCAGGCGCTCGGCGAGCGCATTGAGGAGCGATGCGGCGAACTCCGGGCTCGATTCGACGAGCGCGAGGAACGCCGCGCGATTGATCGGCAGCAGCGAGCAATCGGTTTCGGCGCTCACGCTTGCAAGCCGCGGCGCCTGCTCGACCAGCGCGAGCTCGCCGAATACGCCGCCCGGCCCCAGGCGCTCGACGACGTTGCTCTCGATCGACACCACCACCGTCCCCTCGAGCACGACGTACATCCGCATGCCCGCCTGGCCTTCCTGGACGATCGGCTTGCGTCGATCGAAGTACACCGGCGGATCGTCCGAGAGGCGGCTGGTCAGCTCGGCGAGGCGCTTGGGCTCGATCGCGGCCGATTCCTCGAGCACCTCGCGGTGCTCGAGCGCACCTTTCGTGCGCAGGCGGGTGATGGTGTCGCGCAGCCGGCCGATCATGAAGCTCATCAGCATCAGCGCAAAGGCAGGGTGCCTCGCGAGCGCGTTGCGGAACTGCTTGTCGTCCAAACCCACCACCGTGCAGGCGGTGCGGGCGATTGCCGAGGCGCTGCGCGGCGTGTGGCTGATCGCGGCCATCTCGCCGAAGATCTCGCCGCGCGCTACGGTGCCGATCGTTTGGTCGCCGGAGGCGAGCATCACCTCCCCATCGAGCAACAGATACATCTTGTCGCGCTGCAGCAGGATGCGGTTGCTCTTGTCGTCCTTGGCAAAGAACTGCGTGCCGGCAGGCACGGTTTCGCGCTTGCCCGCAGATTCGAAAAACGCGCGTGCCGCGGCCGGGTCGTAGATTCGAGAGGGCATGCACCTATTATCGCCGAACGCTTCCGCACGCCCCGAAATGAAAAGGGCCTCCGCGCGTCGAGCGCGAAGGCCCCGGTGAAGCAATTGCGTGCTGCGTCAGCCCTTCAGGCAGGTGCTCATGAAATTCTTGCGCTCGTCGCCCTTCATCTTCTTGTCGGCCGCCTGCTTGTTGCAATCCTTCATCTTCGCCTGCTGCGCCTTCTGCTTGTCGGACGCGCCGGGGTCTTCGCCCTTCAGGCACGAGCTCATGAACTTCTTGCGCTCATCGCCCTTCTTGTCGGAGGCCTTTTCGTTGCACGCCTTCATGCGCTCCTGCTGCTTCTTTTGTGCTTCGGTCGGTTCCTTCTTTGCTGCGGCCTTGGTCTCGGTCTTGGCGGCGGCCGGCTTGTCGGCCTTGGGTTTGTCTTGCGCTGCAGCAAGCGTCGGCATGGCGAGCGCGAGGCAGCAAAGCATTGCGAAGAGCGGTTTCATCGGAACGTCCTCTTGCGGAGTTGTCGGGTCGTCAATTGGGCGCCGGCGAATGGTCGCCCCGCCTGCCATGACCCCCGACTAACGTCTGAGCCCGGCTGCACGCTGACAGCACTGCACGGGGAAACTCGCAGACGGTGCGGCAGCTTTCTTGCCTGCCGCACCAACCGCTTGAACGGATTAAGGAATCAGCGTCGCCGGGCGCGCCGCCGAGCACCTCGCCGCCCTCCTTCGGCGACCTCGATGCGAAGGTAGAAACGGCTGGTGCTGAGGATCCGCTCGAGGCTCGAGCGGAATTCTGGGGCAACCCACGGCGCCTCCGGCGACACATCCGGCATTGCAAACGGCCAGTGCGCCGTCCTGCCGCCGTAGCCCGTCCACTCATTGCGGGCGCCGCGCATTCGCTAGGCCGCCTTCTTGGGCTGCGACGACTGCGAGGATTGCGAATGCGGCTGCGCCGTGCGCGATCCGGCCATCGCGGTCTGCGAGGCTGCGTTCTCGGTCGTGCGCTGCAGCTGGTCCAGGTTCTCGGTCATCGCGCGGTCGCGCGCTGCGAGCACCTGCACGGTCGCTTCGATCATCTCCGATTGCGCCTTCAGAATGCTTTCGGCGAGCGTGCGCGTCGCTTCGAACGAGCGACGCAGGCCGCGCTCCCAGACGTGGTTCCAGCTGGTGAACGCATCCCGCGAAGCGTCGCGGGCGCCGTCGCCCCCTTCGCCGTAGAACACCTTGGTCACGCGCACGCTCTGCTCGATCCACCGGTCGGTCGCATCGGCCTGCAAAGTCGCGACCTGGCGATAGGCGTCGATCGCCTGATGACCGATTCGCATTACGGCGTCGATCGTCGTGCGCGTCATCTCCGCTCCGATTTCCATCGAGTGCTGCACCTGCTCTCTATCGCGTTGCATTTCGCGTTGCATGGTCCTTGTCTCCGTCCGGTTGAAAAAAAAAGTGCCTGGCGCTGAAGAACCGCTGGGCTCACGTGCTTGCGGAATTTGCGGGACCCCGGCCCGCTCTCCCTCTGTGACATGAACGGAGCGAGGACCGTGCCAGGAGAACCAATTCCCGCCCGATCAGGGGATTATCGGAACGGGGAACAGCGTCGCGGGGCGGCGCCGTCGCCGTTATGCGACGTAAAGGGCTGCTCGACTACGAACAGGCAGCGACTGCATCCGGCCGAAGGTGGCGCGATCGCGAGTGAGGATCAGCTCGTTATTCACCGACCGCACCCCGCCGACTCGTCCCGCAACCGTTTCGGCGCGTGCGCGCAGCCGCTCGTTCGGCACCTTCCCATACAGGAAAACGAAGCCGTCTTGCACCGCGACGTCTATGCGCCCCGCCGGATCCCCAAGGCTTGCATGCAGTGCGCCGCGCACTTTGCCGGCAAGCTCGGCATCGGTGATGCGCGGCTGGGTCGGGTGCGCGAGCCGTGCGGCAAGTGCCGTCCCGCAAAAAAGGACTACGGAAACTAAGGCGAGCCAACGTTTCACTAGGCCTCCGGTGCAATGAGAGGCCATTCGGACTTGCCCAGCGGAGCACCGTTCCTGCCGATTCGCGGAGCGGATTCGCGCGCGGCGGGCCCGCGGATGTGTGTTACGCGTGCGCGCCGCTCGAGTCGAGCTTGATGGGAAGGCGGGTGCCTTCAGGATCGGTGGGTTTCATGCGATTCGGGATAGGCCTCGTTCGTCATCCTCGACGTAGTCCGATGCGTTCAGCGTCGAATGGGAAGGAGAAGCGGCAGTGCAGCCGCCCCCGAGCGGCAGAGGCGGGGGATCGGTTTTCATGCCGGAAAGACATGAGCAGCGTCCATCTGATCCAGCGTGCTCACTCGCCTTGCTTCGTCGCGATCCAGGATTACCTGCGTTACCTCGATCTGCTCGCCACGTTCGCCTGCCATCTGGATTGCACCGTGCACGCCTATGTCCTCATGCCAAACCATGTTCACATGCTGTTGACGGCGCGCAATGAGGAGTCGGTAGCCGAACTGACGATGCTTCTCGGGAATTTGCACGAAAAGCAACTGGCTACGGAAATTCGGCCGATCCACGCCCGGCGCTACCTGCTTGCCTGCATGCGCTACATCGAGTTGAACCCGGTGCGTGCGCACATGGTGGAGCGCCCGCAGCAGTACCGCTGGTCGAGCTATCGCGCGAACGCGCTCGGCTACGTGGATCCGGTTGTCGCGCCGCATCCGCTTTACTTCGCGCTCGGGCGCTCGGCCGAGGAACGCCGCCGCGCCTACGCACGCTTTGTCGAGCGAAATCACTTCGGCGCATCAGCTTCGCCATAACGCCGCCATATTGGGCCTTCCGCCAGTCATGAAGCTCTGGCACATTGGCGGCACCCGGGGGACCCAAGAATGAAGAACAAGGCAGCGCGCGTACTTGCGGCCATTTCTGCCAGCGCAGTAACAGCGTTCGCGGTTGCCGCTCCGCAAGTCGATGTTTTCACGCCTCGCGGCGAGGCGAAGGGCGTGCGCCAGGTCGCGGTGCGCTTTTCCGATCCGATGGTTGCATTCGGCGATCCGCGCCTTGCCGATCCGTTTGCGGTGCGTTGCGAAGGCGATCCGGCGCGCCTGAAAGGCCGCGGCCGCTGGGCCGA
>DASUMM010000118.1:0-6695 GCA_036277655.1 Burkholderiales bacterium
GCGCCGATTGCGCTCCGGCGCGCTTCCTCGACCCGGCGCGCGATCTGCGCGGGGTCCGAGGCGCTCTCCGCAATGGCGCCAGCATCGACCGCTGCTGCCGCGCGATACGCCGCCTCTATGCGTTCGGTCTTCAGCGCGGGCTCAGCAAAGCGCTCCGCGTCGAGCAGCTCGCGAAAGCGCTCGGGGCGGCGGAAGGCGTCGGCAAGCTTGAGCAATCCGAGCAGCTGCGAGCTGTCCGCGCGTTCCGCCTCGAGCAGCAGCGGCTTGCACCGGCATGCGGTGAGTGCCAGCTCGCGCGGCTCGATCGGAACGCGCAGCCGCTCGCAGAGCGAGCGCAGGTCCGCTTCGGGGACGGGCCAGGCGAGGCACGCGAAGCGCGCGTTCAGCGGAGCCTTCGCCTGCGCGGCGCGCTCGAGCGCATCGGCGTCCGGACGCAGTTCGGGAAACAGGCGCGCGAGCGCGCCGCATTGCTCGAGCACCGCGAACATCCGCGCCGGATGCGGCTCGGCCAGTCCGCGCGCCACCTCCTGCCAGACGCGCTCGGCGACCAGGTCCTCGGTCTCGCCCGCGGCCACCATGCGGCGCATCAGCGCAAGCGTCTCGTCGGCGATGCGAAAGCCGTAGCGCGCAGCAAAGCGCGCCACACGCAGGATGCGCACCGGATCCTCGGCGAACGCTTCGCTTACGTGGCGTAGCACGCCGTCCTGCAAGTCGCGCGCGCCGTGGAACGGATCGATCAGCTCGCCTGCCTCGCCCCGTGCCATCGCGTTGATCGTCAGGTCCCTGCGGGCAAGATCCTGCTCGAGCGTCACGTCGGGCGCGGCATGCACGACAAATCCCTTGTAGCCGCGACCGCTCTTTCGCTCGGTGCGCGCGAGCGCGTATTCCTCATGGGTGCGCGGATGCAGGAACACCGGGAAGTCCTTGCCAACCGGGCGAAAGCCCGCGGCCGCCATCTCTTCAGGGGTCGCGCCGACGACCACCCAGTCGCGGTCGCTCACCGGCAACCCGAGCAGCTCGTCGCGCACCGCGCCGCCGACGACATAGGCTTTCATGGCGGCGTGCGGCGCCCTCTAGCGGCGGGCCCGCCAGCGCAGCCTCGGGTAGCGGGTTCTGGGTGCGTCTGGCGCGAGCCACGCGGGCGCGACTGCCTCGAGCGCGGTGGGCGCAATGCCAAGCGGCAGCGCAGCCCCCTCGCTGCAGACGTTCGGCACCTGCATCGACCGGTAGTTGTCGCGGGTCATCAGCGGCCCAGGCGAGAACTCCATCAGCCATGCCTGCAGGTACGACATCCGGTCATTCAGGCCGACGATCGGGCGCTTGCGCCCGCTCGTTGCGCAGGCGTATTCCACCAGTTGCTCGAGCGTGTACTGCCTCGGCCCGCAAAGATCGTAGCGCTTGCCGATCGCCTGCGGTGACTCGAGCGCCGCCAGGAAAACGCGCACCACGTCGTTGACATAGACCGGCTGGAAGCGCGCTTGCGGACACGCCAGCGCGAGGACCGGAAGAACTGCCGCAAGCTCGACGAAAAGGTTGAGGAAACGATCGTCCGGGCCGAAGATCACCGAGGGGCGCATCACCGTCACTGCGAGATCCTCGGCAGCCATCACCGCCTGCTCGCCGACGCCCTTGGAGCGCAGATATTCCGAAGGCGCCTGCGGCGCCGCGCCAAGCGCGCTCATGTGCAGCAGCCGCCGCACGCCCGCCTTGCGACAGGCGGCCACCGCGGCTTGCGCGACTTCGACATGGGCATGCGCGAAATCCGGGCCGTAGTCGTGCGGGCCGCGCTCATCGGCGCGTCCGCGCCGGGAGTGGAGCACGCCGATGAGGTTGATCACCGCGTCGTGGCCGCTCGCCAACTGCGCCAGT
The DNA here is from genome assembly GCA_036277655.1 of Burkholderiales bacterium. GTDB lineage: Bacteria > Pseudomonadota > Gammaproteobacteria > Burkholderiales > SG8-39 > 2-02-FULL-66-14. The sequence goes on from DASUMM010000118.1 coordinate 1,870, forward strand.
GCCTGGGCGTCCCCGACATCGGCTTCCTCGACCGTTACGGTCGGCAACAGGATCAGCTGCTTCGCGCGCTCGCGCCGGCGTGCCGGAACCGTGACCTGGATGCTCTGCGCCGAGAGCGCCGCAACCAGGTGGCGACCGACGAAGCCGCTGCCGCCCAAGACCAGGATTCTCGAGTAACGCATGAGTTCGCGCGATTTTAGGGGTTCCCACATCTCGCGCTTTTGCGCAAGAGCAAATGCGCGCAAAAGCGCGAAACCATGAGAGTCAAAACCCTGGGTACGCCCTGCCCTTTCGCCTTACGGCAAATTCTCGTCGAACCGGTCGCCCGCCGACCTGGCGCCGATGGTGCCCAGACGCTGGCGCAGCGACAGGGGTTTGCCTTCGCCATGCAACGCCGCATAGAACACCGTGTTCGCCATCACCTTCTTTACGTAGTCGCGTGTCTCGTTGAACGGGATGGTCTCGGCGTAGATCGCCCCTTCGAGCGGCTTGGCGTCGCGCCAGCGACGCGCCCGTCCCGGCCCAGCGTTGTAGGCGGCCGACGCAAGCACGGGGTGGCCGAGGTCTTCCAGCACCAGCCGCAGATAGCGGGTGCCGAGCGTCACATTCGTGCCGACGTCGCTGACGCGCTCGGGCGAATAGTTCATGCCGATCTTGCGCGCGACCCATCTGGCGGTCGCCGGCATGAGCTGCATCAGACCCCGCGCGCCGGCCGAGGACTTGGCATCGACGATGAAGCGGCTTTCCTGGCGCGTGATGCCGAGCACCCAGGCCTCTTCGACGTCATAGGCCTTGGCGTACTGGCGAAAGACGTCGCGAAACGGAGCGAGGAAGCGCACCTGGAAGTTGTGCAGCCGCGAAGTGCGATCGGCCGTGTTGATGGCGCGATCGTAGACTTCGGCCCGGCGCGCGAGCTCCGCCGCTGCGAGCAGCTGCTGATCGTCCATCGAGCGGATCGAAAACACCCATTCGCGGGTGGCTTCGCTGCGCAATCCGAGCGAGTAGAGCGCAAACGCTCGAGCAAGTCCGCCATGCGCCCTTGCCTTCGCCAGGTCTTCCCCGGTCGGCAGGTGCACGGGCGGCAGGACGAACGGCTGGCCGAGGTCTTCGGTCGCGAGCAGCCCGTAGAAATGCGGCTGCTCGGAGATTCGCAGGTAATAGGCGCGCGCCCCTTCGACGTTGTCCTGCGCGGCGAGCGCGCGGCCGTACCAGTAGGTCCACGCCGGATCCTGGCGCGCCGTGACCGACATTGCATCGATCGCATCGCGCACCATCTGCCAGTCGCCCGCACGCAGCGCCGCGCGCGCCTTCCAGGCGAGCACCTCGTCGCTCATCTCGACCTTGTCGGCGCGGCGGAACCATTGCACTGCGTCCGGCATGTGACGACGGGCCGCCTCGTAGCCGACGCGCGACCAGGCGAACGCGCGATCGGCCTCCGGCAGGCGATCGGCGAGCGTGCGCAGAAACTCGGCCGCAGCGCGCGGCTCGCTGCGCGCGAGGCGCATCAGTGCGAGGAGCGCGATCTCGCGCTGCGGCCGCTTCTCGAGCGCTGGCGCCGCGGCGAGAAATTTCTCCGGCGCGGTGGCCGCCTGCGACAGCAGTTTTGCGTCCGGCATTTCGTCGGCAGGCAGATATTCGAGCAGGCGTCGCGCTGCCGCGAGCTGGCCGGCTTCGAAGAGCACGCGTGCACGCTGCCAGACGTCGTTCACGCGCAACCGGCCTTCGCGGACGAAGGCTTCGGCAAGCGCGTTGCAGCCTTCCGGCAACTCGCGAGGCTCGAGCCACATCGCCTTCGCCTGGTCGAAGACGGTCTCCTCGCCTCTTGCAAGCCGTGAAGCCCAGGTGTAGCAGCGCACTTCGAGGTCATCGACCACGAGCGGCGCCAGCTCGAGATCGAACGTCTGCCACTCGGCGCGCCTTCCGAGCGCCTTCAGCCAATCCGAGCGCAAGCGGTCCGCAAGATAGCTGCCGGCATGGCGCGCGAGAAAATCCCGCGCCTCGCTGTTGCTCATGTCCTCGATGCGCAGCTTGAGCCGCCAGAACTCCAGGTAGGAGGCGAGCACGTGGTCTTCCAGGCCGGAGGCCTCGCGGGCAAGCTTCATCGAGTCGCCGGCGCGGAACGCGTCGTAGGCGCGCAGGAACGCTTCGTCGCGGGGTTTTGGCGCGGCGAGCGCAAGAGCGCTCGCAAGCGCCAGTGCTATAGTCAGGAAGCCGCGAAAAATCATGGACTAAGGAAGAATAGCATGCAGGGCGAGGAGTTGAGGCGCTGGCGTGCCGCGGAGCGCGCGCGACTGGTTCGCGAGCGCGAATCCGTCGCCGAAGCGGCAATCTCGGACTGGCGTCTTCACATCGATCGGCACCTTGCGCGCAGCTTTCCGCAACTCGCGCAGGGCGTGCTGGCGTTCTGCTGGCCCATTCGTAATGAATACGACGCGCGCCATCTGGCGAGAGCGCTGCGCGAGCGGGGAGCGTTGACCGCATTGCCGGTCGTGGTCGCGCCACGAACGCCGCTCATTTTTCGGCAGTGGCATCCGGGCGTCGCGCTCGCCGAAGGCCCGCTCGGAATTCCGTACCCGCTCGATTCGGCGCAGCTCGCGCCGGACCACGTGCTGCTGCCGATGAACGGCTGGGACGAGCACGGATACCGCCTGGGCTATGGCGCCGGCTATTTCGACCGCACGCTTGCGGCGCTCGCCCGCAAGCCGCTGGTGATCGGCGTCAGCTACGAGATGGCGCGGATGCCAACGATCCATCCGCAGGCGTGGGACATCCCGGTGGATTGGCTGGTCACCGAGCGCGGCGTCTACCGGCGTGAGGACAGCGGCCTGCGCTACCTCGGCGAGCACGAAGAATCGCGCTAGCGCTTGAGCGCGAGCGTCAGGCCATCGCCGATCGGCACCATCGCGAGGTCGATGCGGCGATCGCGGTGCAGCTTGCGGTTGAACGAGCGGATCGCCCGCGTGTCCTCGTCGTTGCGGCGCCGATCGATCACGCGGCCATACCAGAGCGTATTGTCGATCGCGATCAGGCCGCCGCGGCGAACGAGCCGCAGGCAGCGCTCGTAGTAGCCGGCGTAGTTCTTCTTGTCCGCATCGATGAAGGCGAAGTCATAGCGTCCTGCTTCCCCGCCGGCGAGCAACGCGTCCAGCGTCTCGAGCGCGGGCGCGATCCGCAAATCGATCTTGCCGGCAACCTTCGCTTTCTTCCAGTACTGCCGGGCGATCGAAGTCCACTCTTCGCTCACGTCGCAGCAGACGATCCGTCCCTCGCGCGGCAGCGCGAGCGCGACGCAGAGCGCCGAGTAGCCGGTGAAGGTGCCGATCTCCAGGCAGCGCCGCGCCCCGATCAGGCGCACCAGCACCTGCAGCAGAGCGCCCTGCTCGGGCGCGGTCTGCATGTTGGCGTCGGCAAGCCGCTGCGTTCGTCGCCGAACGGCGCGCTGCGCGGCGGTCTCGCGCGCGCTATGTGCAACGAGATACGCGGCGAGCGCGTCGGTGAGGGCCAGGGTTCTCGCGGTCATGCAAGAAACAGCCGGTAGGCGGGATTGCGGGACTCGTTCGCGTGCGGATAGCGCAGGCGCTGCAAGAAGCGGCGGAATTCGCCCATTTCGCGCCGCGGGACCTGCATGCCGACCAGGATGCTGCCGTAGTCGGCGCCGAGATTGCGGTAGTTAAAGAGGCTGATGTTCCAGGTCGGGTTCATGGCCGAGAGAAACTTCATCAACGCGCCCGGCCGTTCCGGGAACTCGAAGCGGTAGAGCAGCTCGTTCCTCGCCAGCGGCGAATGGCCGCCGACCATGTGCCGCATGTGGCTCTTCGCCACCTCGTCTTCCGAAAGATCGAGCGTGCGGAAGCCGCTGCGCCGGAGCATGCGCACGATGCGCGCGGTCTCGTCGCGGTCGTGCACCGTGACGCCGGCGAGAATGTGCGCTTCGCGCGGATCCGACATGCGGTAATTGAATTCCGTGATGTTGCGGCCGCCGAGCGCCCGGCAGAAGCGCCGGAAGCTGCCGCGCTCCTCGGGGATCGTCACCGCGAGCACCGCTTCGCGATGCTCGCCCATCTCGGCGCGCTCGGCGACGAAGCGCAGGCGGTCGAAATTGGTGTTGGCGCCGGAGGCAATGGCAACGAGCTTGCGGCCGCGCACGCCATGCCGTTCCACCCATGCCTTGGCCCCGGCGATCGCGAGCGCGCCGGCCGGCTCGAGCACCACCCGCGTGTCTTCGAAGACGTCCTTGATCGCGGCGCACAGCTCGTCGGTATCGACCCGCACGATGTCGTCGACGAACTTTCGCGCGAGGCGAAACGTCTCCTTGCCGACCTGCTTCACCGCAACGCCGTCGGCGAACAGCCCGACGTGCTCGAGCACGACGCGCCGGCGCGCTTGCAGCGAGCGCGCCATCGCGTCCGCATCGACGGGCTCGACGCCGACGACCCGAATCGAAGGCCGCAGCCGCTTCACATAGGCGGCGATGCCGCCGATCAGGCCGCCGCCGCCGACCGGAACGAAGAGCGCATGCACCGGCCGCGTCGTCTGGCGCAGGATCTCCATCCCGATCGTCCCCTGCCCGGCGATCACTTCCGGGTCGTCGTACGGGTGGATGAACGTCAGCTGCCGGGCGCGGCGCACCTTCATCGCATGGCGATACGCCTCGTCATAGTTGTCGCCATGCAGGATCACTTTGGCACCGCGCTGCGCGACCGCCTCGACCTTGATGCGCGGCGTGGTGATCGGCATCACGATGACGGCCCGGCAGCCGAGCTTCTGCGCTGCAAGCGCCACGCCCTGCGAATGGTTGCCGGCGCTCGCCGTGATCACGCCGCGCG
>DASUMM010000119.1:0-4087 GCA_036277655.1 Burkholderiales bacterium
TCGATGTGACGCTCGGTCGGCTGGTCGAGGAAATGGCCGGGGCGCGCGAAAAGCTACCCGAGGCCATGCGCCAGGAAGTGCGCGTGCTCGCGCGCAGCCTCGGGCAGCAGTCGCGCGAGCGCGTGTAGCGCATGTTCGCCCTCGCGCGCCGCGGCCGCCACGGCGTCAACGTGTGGCCCGCCTTTGTCGATGCGCTCGCCTCGGTGCTGCTGGTCCTGATCTTCATGCTGCTGGTGTTCGTGCTCGGCCAATCGCTGCTTTCGACGACGCTCCTTGGGCGCGACCGCGCGATCGAGGAGTTGAAAAACCAGGTGGGCGCGCTGGCAAGCGCGCTTTCGCTCGAGGAACGTAAGAGCGCCGCGCTCAGCGAGCGCCTGCAGGCGACGCTCGCCGAGCGCGACGAGCGCAACCGCGCGCTCGAGGCCGAGGCTTCGCAGGCAAACGCGAGCGTCGCCCTGCTGCACCAGCAGGTGGAGGCGCTGCACGAGCAGATCGCGCGACTCAACGCGGCGCTCGAAGCTTCCGAGCGCACGAGCGCCGGCCAGCGCGCGGAGATCGCGCAGCTCGGCGAGCGGCTGAACGTCGCGCTCGCGCGCAAGGCCGAGGAACTGCAGCGCTACCGCTCCGAGTTCTTCGGGCGCATGCGCGCGCTGCTCGGGGAGCATCCCAGCATCCGCATTGTCGGCGACCGCTTCGTGTTCCAGTCGGAGCTGTTGTTCCCGAGCGGCCAGGCCGGTCTTACGCCGGAAGGCGAACAGCGGCTGGCGCAGCTTGCCGACACGCTCGCATCGGTGACGCGCGGCATCCCGCAGGACATCGATTGGGTTCTGCGGATCGATGGGCACACCGACCGGCGCCCGATCCAGACGGCCGAATTCCGCTCGAACTGGGAGTTGTCGACGGCGCGCGCACTGTCGGTGCTGCGGTTTCTCGCAGCGCACGGCATTGCGGAGAAGCGTCTCGCCGCGAGCGGCTTCGCCGAGCATCAGCCGCTCGATGCGGCCGAAAACCCCGCAGCCTATGCGCGCAACCGGCGCATCGAAATCAAGCTGACGCCGCCCTGAGCTATTTGCAGGGGCCGATGCGGCGACCCTTCACCTGCGTCGTGATCTCGACCGGCTGGCCCTTGGAGGACGCCGTCATCTTCGACTCGCCTTCGACGGTGCCGTTGCCGTAGCGCATGGTGCCCGAGCCCTTCATGCCGGACTTCGGGCATTCCATCTCCCACGCGTAGACATCGCCGCTCTTGCCTTTCGGCGTGACCTTGCAGTCCTTGTCCGGTTTGCCCTGCAGCAGCGCCGAGTTCTTCACCTGCTTCTCGGTGAAGCATTGCTTGATCGTCGCCGTCTGCGGCTTGGAGGCCTTCGGCGTCGTCATCGTGTTGGTGAATTCCCACAGGCCCGGTTGCATGCGCGGTTGTGCGGCGCTGCGCGCGGCGGTCTGCGCATCGACGCTGGACGCGGCAAAGACGACGAAGATTGCGATCATGCGGCGCATTCGTTAACCCCCCTTTTCTCAGTCCCGGTTCAGATGGTGCGATAGCCGTGCAAGAACCGTCTCGCGGCCCAGCAACTCGAGCACGGCGTCGAGCGAGGGCGTCTGCGCCCGGCCCGTCACCAGCAATCTTACCGGCATCGCAAGCTCGGGCATCTTGAGGCCGTTCGACTTCAGCACGGCGCTCACCGTCGCCGCGAGCGAGGCGCGGTCCCATGCAGTCTCCATCAGGCGTGCGTGCAGCATCTGCAGCGCAGGCCGCACGCGCTCGGTGAGAAGCGGAGCGACCCTGTCGCGCGAAGGCTCTTCGTAGCGGTAGAAGAAATGCGCCGCTTCGGCGAGATGCAGCAGCGTGGTGGCGCGATCCTTGAGCAGCGCGACCACCCGGGCGAGCGGCGGACCGTTCTCGGGCATCGCACCGGTCGCCGCGAGCGCGGGCCGCACCAGCTCCGCGAGCCGCGCATCGTCGGCACTCTTCAGGTGTTGCTGATTCAGCCAAGTCAGCTTCTCCGGATTGAACTGCGCGGGCGAGCGACTGACGTGCGCGAGGTCGAACCACTCGACGAAGCGCGCGGCGTTGAACACTTCGTCATCGCCGTGCGACCAGCCGAGGCGCGACAGGTAGTTCACCAGCGCTTCCGGCAGATAGCCTTCGTCGCGATACTGGGTGACGCTCACCGCGCCGTGGCGCTTCGAGAGCCGCTCGCCGTCGGCGCCCAGGATCATCGGGACGTGGCCGAATTGCGGCAGCCGCGCACCGAGCGCACGGAAGATGTGGATCTGGCGCGGCGTATTGTTCACGTGATCGTCGCCACGGATCACGTGCGTGATCTGCATGTCGTTGTCGTCTACGACCACGCCGAAGTTGTACGTCGGCACGCCGTCGCCGCGCAATATCACCAGATCGTCCAGCTCGGCGTTCGGGAACTCGATCGGACCCTTGACGAGGTCGTGCCAGCCGACGCTGCCTTCCTCCGGCGTGCGAAAGCGCACCACCGGCGGCCGGTCGGCGGGCGGAACGAGTCCGGCGGCGCGCGCTCGCTCGGGACGCCAGCGACCGTCGTAGCGCGGCTTCAAGCCTTGCGCACGCTGCGCCTCGCGCATTTCTTCCAGCTCTTCCTTCGTCGCCCAGCAGCGATAGGCGTGGCCTTGCGCGATCAGTTGCTCCGCGGCTTCCTTGTAGCGAGCGAGCCGCTGCATCTGGAAGACCGGCCCTTCATCCCAATCGATCCCGAGCCATCGCATGCTGTCGAGGATCGCCTGCACCGAGACCTGGGTGGAGCGCTCGAGGTCAGTGTCCTCGATGCGCAGCACGAACTTGCCGCCGTGATGGCGTGCGAAGGCCCAGGAAAAAAGAGCGGTGCGCGCACCGCCGATGTGCAAGAAACCGGTCGGGCTCGGCGCGAAGCGCGTGCGGATCGTCATGCGGTGCGGCGGATTCTACGGTAGCCGCCCGGCGCGCAAAGCGCGCTAGAATCCTCGCGTCTTTTCCGGGGTGGTTAGCTCAGCGGTAGAGCATCGCTCTCACACAGCGGGGGCCACTGGTTCGATCCCAGTACCACCCACCAATTCCTCGCGAGGCACGGAACCGTGGAAATTCGATTGACGCTCGCCATTCTTTGCATCGCTGCCGCATCGTTCGCGCAGGCGCAGAGCAGCTCCGCAGTCGGCAAGGACGGAACGAAGCTGAGACCCGATCCGGCACCTTTCTATACGCCCTACACCGGGCCGGGCTTCGGCAACCCGGATGCGAAGGCCCGCGAAGCAGAGCCGGTCGGGACTTCGAAGCGCAAGTATCACGACGCTTCGGGCACCTCGGCCTATTCCAAGAGCGGAACGGCGGAGCCGACGTCGCTCACTCCGCCGCCCCGCAAGCCGAAGAGCCGGAAGAAAGAGGAGAAAGCCAAGCTCGGCAGCGAGAGCCCGGCCACGGCTCCTGCTTCGCCACCGGCCGCAGAAAAACGCTAGCTCAGTGGATGGCGAAAAGCTTGAACGTGACCGGCGAGCGCGCGCAGGGTAAGCGCGGCGGCGGCGAACAGGTGCTCGTTTCGCGCGAGCGGATCCGGCGCGGTGGACGGCGGCGATCGGTGCTGACGACGACCCTGGTTTTCGGCATGGCGTCCCACAAATTGAGAATGAAAGTCCACGGTACGGGTGCGCCCTCGGCGTGGTTTTGACTTGCGTCAAACCGCAAAATCCCGCGCCATAGGCGTGGCTATTGTCGAGCCATCGCTACAGCAGCAAAGCCGCTCTGGCGACTTTCCCGCATGGATCCGCGCAAATACACTCGCGCGGCTATGGACGAATTTCCCTTCCCGCCGCTGCCGGACGAAGAATTCCAGCGCCTGAGCCCAGAGGAGAAGCTGGAATACCTGCAGGCGGCCTACCGATCGACCATCGGGCGTAACGTGGTTCACGCAATTGATTGCTTCGACATGCCGGATCGGGCACCGATTGGCGAGCATTTGCTGCAGTAGCCAATGGCGGCTTGAAGCCTTCTAGCCGCCGTCGTTCGCCGACGCCTTCGCTGCCTTGCGGGCGCGGTTCGCAGCCTCTTCTTCCGCCTTCAGCACGTCGACGTGGACCTTGGCGA
>DASUMM010000120.1:0-3878 GCA_036277655.1 Burkholderiales bacterium
CTTCGAGCGTGGGGTGGATTTCGCGACCACGGTCGAGCATATCGAATACATCACCCGGCTCGTGCTGGAGGTCTGCGGCGGCGACGCCGGGCCGATCGCCGACAACGTGGCGCACGTGCCCGAGCGAAAGCCGGTGCGGATGCGCATCGCGCGGGCACAGAAGGTCATCGGCGTGCCCGTCACGGCGGACGAGATGGCCGACGTCTTCGCCCGGCTCGCACTTCCGGCGAACAAGGAGGGCGCGGGCGCGCAAGCGGCATTCGTGGTCTCGCCGCCCGCGCACCGCTTCGACCTGCAGATCGAGGAAGACCTGATCGAGGAAATCGCCCGCATCCACGGCTTCGCGAGCATCCCGGCGCATCCGCCGCGCGCGGCGGCGAAGATGAGTGCGCCTTCGGAGACGCTTCGCTCGCTGCACGAGGTGCGCGAGCGATTGGCGGCGTGCGATTACACCGAAGTGATCAACTTTTCGTTCGTCGAGGCCGAGTGGGAAGCGGATTTTGCGGCGCTGGCGAACCCGATCCGGCTGCTCAATCCGATGGCGAGCCAGCTCTCGGTGATGCGCTCGACGCTGATCGGCTCGCTGGTGGCGAACGTTTGCTACAACCATGCGCGCAAGCTGCCGCGCATCCGCGTGTTCGAGATCGGGCGCGTGTTCCGTCGCGACGAGCGCGCATCCGGCGGTCCGCTGAGTGTCGCGGGACTCGTGCAGCCGATGCGAGTCGCCGCTGCCGCGTTCGGACCGGCGCTCGACGAGCAGTGGGCCGCGGAGCGGCGGCCGGTCGACTATTTCGACGTCAAGGGCGATCTCGAAGCGCTGTATTTCCCCGCCAGCCTCAAATTCGAGGATGCGTCGCATCCGGCGTTGCATCCCGGCCGCTCCGCCCGAATCCTGCTGGAGGGAAGTGCGATCGGCTGGCTGGGCGAATTGCACCCGCGCTGGCAGCAAAAGTACGGACTTCCGCAGCCGGTCATCGTCTTCGAGGTCGAGGCCGATAGCGTCACTGTTGCGCCATTTCCGCGTCCGCAGACGCCCTCGAAGTACCCTGCCGTCATCCGGGATATTGCGCTCGTGGTGGAGGCGGCTCTACCGGCGCAGCAACTCGTCGAGGCCGCGCTGGCCGAAAAATCCGCCATCGTGCGCGACATCCGCATCTTCGACCTGTACCGCGGCGCGGCGCTCCCCGCAGGGAAAAAAAGCCTTGCCCTTCGGGTAGTTATGCAACATACTGAACGCAATCTAACGGATTCGGAGGCAGACGCGGCACGCGACTCGGTGATCGCCCTCTTGGGTCGACGCTTTGGTGCAAGTCTCCGATGAAAAAACAGCCGCCGCGAGAATCAACATGAATGAAAACAGCGAGTTCAGGGGGAATGGGATGACTTTGACGAAGGCCGAATTGGCCGACCTCTTGTTCGAGAAGGTAGGACTGAACAAGCGCGAGGCCAAGGACATGGTGGAGGCCTTCTTCGAAGAGATTCGCGGCGCCCTCGAGCGGGGCGAAGCGGTGAAACTGTCGGGCTTTGGCAATTTCCAGCTGCGGAACAAGCCGCAGCGGCCCGGCCGCAATCCGAAAACGGGCGAGGAGATTCCGATCAGCGCCCGGCGCGTCGTCACGTTCCACGCCAGCCAGAAGCTGAAGGCCATGGTCGAAAAGGCTCGCCGTGGAGCAAAGCCGCAGGAAAGCTGAACTTCCGCCGATCCCGGCCAAGCGCTACTTCACCATCGGTGAGGTAAGCGAGCTGTGCGGCGTGAAGCCGCACGTGCTGCGCTATTGGGAGCAGGAATTCACGCAGCTCAAACCCGTGAAGCGCCGCGGCAACCGGCGCTACTACCAGCACCACGAGGTGCTTCTCATCCGGCGCATCCGCGAGCTGCTGTACGAGGAAGGCTTCACGATCAGCGGTGCGCGCAACCGGCTCGACCATTCTTTCGCAGACGCCGCCGTGAGCGACCACGGCTCGCGCCATCGCTCGCACTCCGCGCCGCTCGATCTCGCGAGCGTCAAGCGTGAGCTGCGGGAGCTGCTCGATTCGCTCGGCTCGGCGCCGGGCTGAAAAGTCGCTCTGCTAAACTTCCGCGCGTCGGGGCGTAGCGCAGCCTGGTAGCGTACCTGCATGGGGTGCAGGTGGTCGCGAGTTCGAATCTCGCCGCCCCGACCAGACCCCGTCCGCCCGTTCGATTTCGCGTCATTTGCCAGAGGCACACTCGGCATCCATGGATGCAACCGTTTCGCCCTGGAGCGCCCTCCAGCACCTTTTCCAGCGATGGCAGTCGACGGGTTCGGGAAGCCAGGTGCCAGCGCGGTTTGTCGCCAAACTGATCGCTCTTTTCCGCCAGCATGTCGTGCTGGCGACGGTGCTCGTTTCTATCCTGTCGGCGGTGCTGGGGGCCTACTGCATGTACAGGTTCCTCGCCGCCGACCTGCCGGCCTTGAGAGCCGAATATCAGAAGGTCGCGGCGGAGGTGTACGCGGTCCGCTCGGATCTGAGCGCGGCGGACCTCCAGCAACGTTCCACTCTCGATGCGCACATGACGCAGGAAAAAGCGTCGCGCGAGCGAATGACGAATTCCCTGCAGGCGCTGAACGCGAATCTGATCGCACTGGGGTCAAAGCTCGAGGCGAGGTCGCTCAAGTCGCACGAGGCGAGGGATTTGCTGGCGAGCGTGAGAGAGATCAGCCTCATCGAAGCCGCCTCGCTCGATAGCATTGCCGTGGTGGGCGGCGTACTCCCGGAGGAGTACGCGCCTTTGCTGGCGTATGCGAGGAAGGAAGAAGAGCTGAAGGAATTTGCAGGCTTCTTCAGCGCCGCGACGCCTTCAGTGCAGCCCGCATACCTGGGCAAGCTCTTGCTCACGAGGCAGGGCTCGTGGCACGTGCTGGAGCGTCAGATCCTGTTCAAGTGGGACGGCGGTAGCGCCAGGCTCCGCGCGAAGAATGACCTGCCTCAAAGCGAGCTGGTCAGGAAGGTCGAATTGTTCAACTCGGTGTCGCGCGCGGTAAGTCATGCGGGAGCGATTGCGCAGCCGAGCCACACGGCGCCGACTAAAGCGTCTGCGAAGCCCATTGCCGTTCGCACGAATGCGGCGAATGTGCAGCGGCGTTCGCAGCCTCCGCGGCGCGTAGAGGTCGTGAAGCGTCCGGAACCGGCACCGATCAGAAGGCCGGCGGGACCTGCCTCCTACTAACCGACTTGGGCCGGCTGCGAAGCCGCCGGCACCTGACCGACCTGGTCCTGCTGCGTTACTTTGAAGCGGTTGCCGGCTTTCCCTTGCCGGAGGCCGTCTCCAGCCCCGTGAATTGCACCCGGCAGCGCACGCCAGCAGGAATCGCTCGCTTGCCGTTGGGCAGGTCGAGCCGCACGCCGAAGGTGCCGCTCTTTGCGTCGATCACCCGGTCCACCAGGCGCACCACGGAAGAGTAGTTGCCGCCGATCGGCGATTCCGGCATGACCACGGCTTTCTGGCCGATCTTGATCTGCCCATAGAGCTTCACCGGCAGAACCACTTCCACGTTCAGCGGATCGATCTCCGCCAGCTTCATGATCGGATCCTTGATCGTCGTTGCGCCGAACTCTCCCGGCCGCAGCATCACTTCGACGACCACGCCGGTAAACGGGCTCGTGATGGTACGAAGAGCAAGCACCTCTGCCGCGCGCTTCACCTCCTGCTCGGCGAGGCGCTGGTTCTCGCGCGTCCGACCGAGGTCCTCGGTTGCCAGCTGGAACTCCGCCCGAGCCTCGTCGCGCGCATTTTCCGAAATGAATTTCTGCGCGAAGAGCTCCTCGGCTCGGCGGTATTTTTTTTCGGTAATGCCGACGCGCGCCTCGGCCACCTTGATCTCGCCGACCGACTGCGCGCGCGTCCGGGCGAGATC
>DASUMM010000121.1:0-5807 GCA_036277655.1 Burkholderiales bacterium
TTACCTCCTTGCGGTCAGACGAGCAGTCCGGACGATAAGTTCCCTCGCCGGGTCAATCGAGCCGCAGTTCACGCATCGCGCTTGAAGGCGTTCGACTTGAGCGCCTCGCAGACGTGGACGCTGAATTCCGAGTAGAAGCGCTCCCGGCCGAGTTGCTGGGCCTTGCGGTGAGGCGGGTACTCCGCCCACGCCCGATGCGTCTCCTCCGATTCGAACTCGACGATCGTGCACCGCTCGCCGTCTTCGGCGATGAACGTCTTGTGCGAGCGATATCCCGGCATCGCGGCGGCAAGCTCCTTCATCTTGGCCGCCATCGTCTGGTACTCCTCGGCATTCTCGGGCCGGACGCGCGAACGAAACACGGTCACCATCATGGGAGCGGCTCCCGGGAAGAGAAACGGGCGCTCACGGCGCCCGTTGCAGGTTTCATGGAGAAAAAAGCGTCAGACGATGTCGAGGTGCTGGATGCCGCGCACCGGATCCTTTTCTTTCGCTTCGTGCCCGTGCAGCTTGATCGCCAGCCTCACTTCGTTAGTCGAATCGGCGAAGCGCAGCGCGTCTTCATAGCTGATCCGACCGGCCTCGTACAGATCGAACAGCGCCTGGTCGAACGTCTGCATGCCGATCTCGCGCGACTTCTTCATGATCTCCTTGATCTGGTGGATCTCGCCCTTGAAGATCAGATCGCTGATCAACGGCGAGTTGAGCAGCACCTCGACCGCCGGCACGCGCCCCTTTCCTTCCTTGACCGGCAGCAGCCGCTGCGAGATGACGCCTTTCAGGTTGAGCGAGAGGTCCATCAGCAGCTGCTGGCGCCGTTCCTCGGGGAAGAAGTTGATGATGCGGTCCATCGCCTGGTTGGAGTTGTTCGCATGCAGCGTGCAAAGGCACAGGTGGCCGGTCTCGGCGAACGCGATCGCGTGCTCCATCGTCTCGCGCTCGCGCACCTCGCCGATCAGGATCACGTCCGGCGCCTGGCGCAGCGTGTTTTTCAGCGCCGACTCCCAGGAATCGGTGTCCACGCCCACCTCGCGCTGGGTGATGATGCAGTTCTTGTGCGGGTGCACGTATTCGACCGGATCCTCGATCGTGATGATGTGGCCGTGCGAGTTCTCGTTGCGATAGCCGATCATCGCCGCGAGCGACGTCGACTTGCCGGAGCCGGTGCCGCCGACGAAGATCACCAGACCCCGCTTCGTCATCGCGACGTCCTTCAGAACTGGCGGCAGGCTCAGCTGCTCGAAGTTCGGGATCTCGGTGGTGATCACGCGGCAGACGATGCCGACATTGCCCTGCTGGATGAACGTATTGACGCGAAAGCGCCCGATGCCGGCCGGGTTGATCGCAAAGTTGCATTCCCTCGTTGCCTCGAACGCCGCCGCCTGCTTGTCGTTCATGATCGAGCGGGCGAGCATCGACGTGTGCTGGTTGGTAAGCGGGGTCTGCGACACCGGGCTCATCTTGCCGTCGACTTTCATCGCCGGCGGAAAGCCGTGCGTCAGGAAGAGATCGGAGCCGCGCTTCGCCACCAGCGCGCGCAGCAGGTCGTACATGAACTTGGTTGCCTGTTCCCGTTCCATCGTGCCTCTCCTCCCGGGCCGCTAGCCCGCGAATTGGTCCTTGTTCGCCGCCTTGCCGCGCGCTTCGCCGCTCGATACGACGTTCTTCTGCACCAGCTCCTGCAGGTTCTGGTCGAGCGTCTGCATGCCGATGTTGCGCCCGGTCTGGATCGCCGAGTACATCTGCGCGATCTTGTTCTCGCGGATCAGGTTGCGGATCGCCGGCGTGCCGATCATGATCTCGTGCGCCGCGACCCGGCCGGAGCCGTCCTTCGTCTTCAGCAGCGTCTGCGAGATCACTGCCCGGATCGACTCCGAGAGCATTGCGCGCACCATTTCCTTCTCCGCCGCCGGGAACACGTCGACCACGCGATCGATCGTCTTCGCCGCGCTCGAGGTATGCAGCGTGCCGAACACCAGGTGGCCGGTCTCGGCGCCGGTCAGCGCGAGGCGGATCGTCTCCAGGTCGCGCATCTCGCCGACCAGGATCACGTCCGGGTCCTCGCGCAGCGCGCTGCGCAGCGCGTTCGAGAACGAAAGCGTATGCGGACCGACCTCGCGCTGGTTGATCAGCGACTTCTTCGATTCGTGGACGAACTCGATCGGGTCCTCGATGGTGAGGATGTGGCCCTGCTCGGTTTCGTTGATGTGGTTGATCATCGCCGCCAGCGTGGTGCTCTTGCCCGAGCCCGTCGGCCCGGTGACCAGCACGATGCCGCGCGGCTGGTCGGCGATGTCGACGAAAATCTTCGGGCACTTCAGCTCATCGAGCGTCAGCACCTTGGAGGGGATCGTGCGCATGACCGCCGCGGCGCCACGCTGCTGCACGAACGCGTTGACGCGAAAGCGCGCAAGGTTCGGCACGGCGAACGAGAAGTCGCACTCGAGGTTTTCCTCGTAGAACTTGCGCTGCCCGTCGTTCATGATGTCATACACCATGCTGTGCACGTCCTTGTGCTCGAGCGGCGGCACGTTGATGCGCCGGATGTCTCCGTGCACGCGGATCATCGGCGGCAGGCCCGAGGAGAGGTGCAGGTCGGACGCCTTGTTCTTGACGACAAAGGCAAGCAATTCAGTGAGATCCATTAGAATTCTCCGGGAGCCCGGGAAAATTATGGCTGCGATCCGCGACAATTTGCAAGCTATAAGAGCGCGGATCGACCATGCAGTCGCTTCTGCCGGGCGTCGAGCTGGCTCGGTGCGGCTGCTCGCCGTGTCGAAGACGCACCCGCCCTCGAAGATCGAAGAAGCGTGGAGCGCCGGCCAGCGCGCATTCGGCGAGAGCTACGTCCAGGAAGCGCTCGAGAAAATGGACGTCGTCGCACGCACCTGGGGCGCACGCGAGGCGCCGGAATGGCACCTGGTCGGGCCGCTGCAAAGTAACAAGACGCGCCTTGCGGCGCCGCGCTTCGATTGGGTGCACAGTCTCTCCAATGAAAGGATCGCCCGCCGGCTCTCCGAGCAGCGGCCGGCCGACCTTCCTCCGCTGCAGGTCCTGATCCAGGTGAACTGCTCGGGCGAGGCATCGAAGTCTGGCGTCGCGCCGCAGGACGCATCGGCGCTCGCGCGCCAGGTCGATCACCTGCCGCGCCTCAAGCTGCGCGGCCTGATGGCGATTCCCGAGCCGACGGCCGACGTGGCGGTGCAGCGGGCGCGGTTTCGCGCCATGCGCGAGCTGTTCGAGAGCTTGCGCCGTGACGGGATTGCGCTCGATACGCTGTCGATCGGCATGAGCGACGATTTCGAGGCCGCGATCGCCGAGGGATCGACGCTGGTGCGCATCGGCACGGCGATCTTCGGCGAGCGTGGCGCGCAACGGAGCGCCGCATGAAGATTGCATTCCTCGGCGGCGGCAACATGGCGAGTGCGCTCGTCGGCGGCCTGCTCGGCAAGGGCTTCACCGCCGCTTCGATTTCGATCATCGAGAAGATCGAAGCTTCGCGCGCGAGACTGGAGCGCGATTACGGCGTGCACGCGAGCATGCACGCCGACTCGGCGACCGAGAGTGCGGAGATGCTGGTGATCGCGGTGAAGCCGCAGGATCTGCGCGCCGCCGTAGCGCCACTGGCGAGCCTCGTGCCCGGCAGGCTGGTGCTGAGCATTGCGGCCGGCGTGCGGCTGGCGGACATCTCGCGCTGGCTTGGTGGGCATGAGCGCCTGGTGCGCTCGATGCCGAATACCCCGGCATTGATCGGCGCGGGGATTTCGGCCCTCTATGCGCCCCCGACGGTCGGTGCCGAAGACCGTGCCAGCGCAGAAGCGGTGCTGAGTGCGGTCGGGCAGACCGTCTGGGTGGAGGAGGAGCGGCTGCTGGATCCGGTCACCGCCGTCTCGGGAAGCGGGCCGGCCTATGTCTTCTGGTTCATCGAGCAGCTGGCTGCGGGTGGGGTTGCGCTCGGGCTGACCGAAGACACGGCGCGGCGGCTGGCGCTGCAGACCGTGCTTGGCTCCGCCCAACTCGCCGCCGGGAGCCCCGAGCCGGTCTCCGTGCTGAGAGAGCGCGTCACTTCGCGGGGCGGTACGACCGAAGCAGCGCTCAGCGTGTTCGTACAAGAGCAAATGGCCGAGCGGCTGAAGAAGGCCCTGCAAGCGGCGAGCCGCCGCGGCGCCGAGCTCGGCGACCAACTCGGCCGCGATTGAGCGCATGCTCGCGCAGATCGCGCAACTGCTGGTCGATTTCGTCGCCAGCTTCTTCGTCTTCCTGCTGCTGGCGCGCTTTCACTTCCAGTGGCTGCGGGTCTCGTTCCGCAATCCGGTCGGCGCGTTCATCGTGGCGGCCACCGATTGGATCGTCCGGCCCGCGCGTCGGGTAATCCCCTCGCTCGCCGGCCTCGATCTCGCCACCCTGGTGGTGGCCTGGCTGCTGCAGGCGATTGCGCTGTGGGTGCTCCTTTCGCTCGTCGATGCGGGCAAGAGCGCATCGGCTTCGGCGTCGATCGGCGTCATTGCGATGCTGGCGCTCGTCGACCTCTTGCGCTACAGCCTCTACATCCTGATGTTCGCGGTGCTGGTCGAAGTGGTGCTGTCGTGGGTAAACCCGTATTCGCCGGTCGCGCCGCTGTTTCAGTCCGTGACTAGGCCGTTCCTCGCGCCGATCCGCAGGCTCGTTCCGACGATCGCGAACGTCGACCTTTCGCCGCTGGTGCTGCTGTTGCTGCTGCAGGTGGTGCTGATTCCGCTCAGCTACCTGCGTGCGCTCGCCGGCGCACCGGGGTAGGTCAGCGCCGGAAGCGCGCCGCTTCGGGGTAGGGGAAGATGTCCTCCTGCAGGCCGGCGCGGATGCGTTCCTGCTTGGTGGCCCAGAATTCCGGCGTGGCGAGGTCTGCGTGCCGCTCGAAGAACACTTCGCGCGCCCGCGGATCCGAGACGAGGAAGCGCCCGAACTGCTCGGGAAAGACGTCGCTCGGGCCGACCGACCAGTAGGGCTCGGCGGCGATCTCGTCCTCGTACGAGCCCGGCGGCGGGATGCGCCGGAAATTGCAATCGGTCATGTAGGCGATTTCGTCATAGTCGTAGAACACGACGCGGTTGTGCCGCGTGACGCCGAAGTTCTTCAGCAGCATGTCGCCCGGGAAGATGTTGGCGCCTGCCAGGTCCTTGATCGCGTTGCCGTACTCGATGAGTGCGCTGGTGAAGCGAGCGTCGTCGCCATCCTGCACCGCCTCGGCCAGATACAGATTCAGCGGCTGCATGCGTCGTTCGATATAGACGTGCTTGATCACGATCGTGTCGCCCTCGAACTCGATGTTCGAGGCCGCTTCGGCCTTCAGCTCCTCGATCAGGGCCGGATCGAAGCGATCCAGCGGCAGCGCAACCAGCGAGTATTCCAGCGTGTCGGCGAGGCGCCCGGCGCGATCGTGGTATTTCACCAGCAGGTACTTCTGCTTGACGGTCGCGCGATCCATGTCCTTGGGCGGCGCGAAGTGATCGCGGATGATCTTGAACACGTACGGAAACGAGGGCAGCGTGAAGACGAGCATCACCATGCCCTTGATGCCGGGGGCGACGGTGAAATTGTCCGACGAATGGCGCAGGTGGTAGAAAAGGTCGCGGTAGAAGACGGTCTTGCCCTGCTTGTGCAGGCCGAGCGACATGTACATCTCGGCGCGCGGCTTCTTCGGCATCAGCTGGCGTAGAAACGAGACGTACGCCGCCGGCACTTCCATGTCGACGAAGAAGTACGCATGCGCGAACGAAAACAGCACGATCAGCTGATCCTGCTCGAGGAGCAGCGTGTCCAGGTACAGC
>DASUMM010000122.1:0-3249 GCA_036277655.1 Burkholderiales bacterium
CAACGTCAACGCTTCGATCGGCCTTGCCAACACCTACTATGCTGCGGGCGAACTGAAGGACGCGGAGAACGTGCTGAAAGCCGCACTCGGCCGCCATCCCGACTCGGTGGTCGTGCTGAATAATCTCGCGCAGGCGCTCTCCGACCAGGGACGGCACAAGGAAGCGTTGCCGCTCGTCGAGCGCGCCGCCTCGCTCGGCGGCCCCGTTGCGGCGGCAGTCAGCGAAACGCGTGCGCTGATCCTCAAGCGCCTCGACGGCAAGCGCTGAAATTCCGCTAGCGAGTGACGAGGTCCGGCGTCACTTCGGCAATCGAGCAGGCGCCGCAAAGCTGCATCCCGCGCACCAGCTCGGTGGTGAGAATGCCGAGCGCCTGCCGGGCACCTGTCTCGCCGCCGGCCGCGATCCCATAGAGCGCTGCGCGTCCGATCGCCACGGCTTGTGCGCCGAGCGCACGCGCTTTGAGCACGTCGATGCCACGCCGCACGCCGCCGTCCATCAACACGGCGACTCGGCTGCCGACTGCGCGCGCGATGGCGGTCATCGCATCCAGCGATGCGATTGCGCCGTCGAGCTGGCGGCCGCCGTGGTTCGACACCCAGATGCCGTCGACACCCAGCGCGACGAGGCGCTCGGCGTCGTCGACGCGGCTGACGCCCTTCACCACCAGCTTTCGTTTCCAGCGCTCGCGCAGCCGCGCCAGGTCTTCCCAGCAGAATGCAGGATCGATGTCGCGGCCGACCGAGGAGCCGAGCCGCGCGCCCCGTTGCTGCGTTCCTCCGTAGCCGCGCACGTTCGGAAAATCCGGCAAGCCGCCGTTCAGCGCAATGCGCAGAGCCCACCGGGGTCGCATCGCCGCGGCCACTATGTCGCGCGGCGTAAGGCGCGGCGGAATCGTGAAGCCATTGCGGAAATCGCGCTCGCGCTTGCCGCCGACCGCCAGGTCGACGGTGGGAATCAGCGCCTCGCATCCGGCGGCCTCGGCACGGTCGACGAGCTTGGCGACGAACGCTCTATCGCGCAAGACGTAGAGCTGGAACCAGATGCGCTCCGGCCCCTCGCGCACGATGTCCTCGAGGGAAGCCGTCGCGTTGGTCGACAGCGTGTACGGAATGCCGAGCGATTTCGCGGTGCGCGCAATCGCCAGATCCGCCCCCGGCCAGGCCATGCCGATGCCGCCGGTGGGCGCGATGACGAATGGCTGCTTCGACGGCCCGCCGAGGATCTCGCAGGAAAGATCGGGCGCGCGAACCTCGTTCAGCACGCGCGGCAGCAGCCGCACGCGCTCGAACGCCGCGCGGTTGTCGCGCAGCGTGATTTCATCCTCGGCGCCACCATCGAAGAAATCGAACACCTTGCGCGGCAGCGAGCGCTCGGCCATGCGTCGCAAGTCGGCAATCGAATAAGCGCGCGTGACGTCGGCCATGAGCGTCGCGCATAATAGCCGAACCTTTCCGGCACCATTCTCGGCCCCCTAATGAAACCGACCCTCGCACAGAAGCGCATCGAAGGCGTGCTCGCGCCCGTGATCACGCCGTTCCGCAAGGACTACTCGCCCGATCCGGACCGCTTTGTCCGTCACTGCCAGTGGCTGATGCGCAACGGCTGCGCCGGACTTGCGGTGTTCGGCACCAACAGCGAAGCGAACTCGATGTCGGTCGAGGAGAAGCTCGAGCTGCTGGATGCGCTCTTGAGCGGAGGGATTCCCGCGAGCGCGCTGATGCCGGGCACCGGCCACAGCGCGTTGTCCGACTCGGTCCGGATGACGCGCGAAGCGGTGCGCCTGGGATGCGGCGGCGTGCTGATGCTACCGCCGTTCTATTACAAGGGCGTGCCCGACGAGGGCCTCTATCGAAACTTTGCCGAAGTGATCGAGCGCGTTGGCGACGAGCGCCTGCGCCTGTACCTGTATCACATCCCGCCGGTGTCGAACGTGCCGATCTCGCTCGAGCTGATCGAGCGGCTGCTCGAGCGCTATCCAGGCACGGTGGCCGGCGTCAAGGATTCCTCCGGCGAGTGGTCGAACACCAAGGCGATGCTCGATCGCTTCAAGGACCGCGGATTCGACGTGTTTGCCGGCAGCGAAGTGTTTCTGCTCGACAACATGCGCGCGGGCGGCAAGGGCTGCATCACCGCCACCGGCAACGTCAATCCGGGGGCGATCGAGCACGTCTATCGCAACTGGCGCGGTCCCGAGGCCGACCAGCTGCAGGCCGGCATCACCGCGACACGCAAGATCGTGCAGAAGCAGCCGATGATCTCGGCACTGAAGGCGATCACCGCGCACTTCGGCAACGACCCGCAGTGGAAGACGGTGCGCCCGCCGCTCGTCGAGCTGACGAACGAGCAGGAGCGGCAACTGATCAACGATCTAAAGGCCGCCGGGTTCTCGATGCCCGGCCTGCAGCGCTAGAACTCGCGAAAGCGAATTCCCGGCTCGCGCCGGATTCTCTCCACCAGCGCCACCTCCCATTCGAGGTAGGCGCGCGCGTGCGTTTCCTTGTCGGCATGGTCATACGGCTTGTACCAGACATCGTCGGGCGCGGTGGTTGCGCGCTCGAGCCCTTCTTCGCCGACATAATCGGCCGCCCGATAGCTGGCGTTTCCGCCGCGCAGGACTTTCACGCTCGCCTGCGGCCACAGTGCCGCGACTTCCGGCGCTGCGAGATGCGCGAGCGCAGAATCCTCCGACGTCAGCACGATTTGCGGTACCTCGCCGATTTTCGCTCGCGCCTCCGCAAGCCGCGCACGCACCGCCCACCACGCGCCCGGGATGTGATACGAGCGGAAGCGCAGGCTGGTCGAGAAATCGATCACCGTGGCATTCTTTTCCGCGCTGCTCGTTTCCGGCCACGCTTTCACGCGCTCGATCGGCGCCGGCGACGCGCCCGATTCGGTCGGCCAGCCGGCGAAACCATCTTCGCCTTCCGGCTCGAGCACGTGGACCTCGCTCCATCCCATCTGGACCAGCCAGGATGCGGTCATCACCGATCGCACGCGCGCCGGATCGACGAGGATGATGCGCGCGTTGCGCACGCCGACGTATTCGTCGGTTGCCTGCACGAGCTGCCCGCCGGGCGCATGGCGCGAGCCGGCGAGACGCCGGGCCTCGAACTCTTCCCGCGTGCGCACGTCGAGCAGGTAAAGCGTGCGGGAAAGGTCGCCTTGCCAGGACTGCACTTGCGCGCGGCTTGCAAAGCGCACGTCGAAGCGCTGTGCGACCCGGCCGGCTGCTGCGCGCGCCTTGGCGC
>DASUMM010000123.1:0-7410 GCA_036277655.1 Burkholderiales bacterium
TGTCATGTAGTAGCTGAAGAAGTCGTAGCCGTTGGCGAGGGCATTGATCGCCAGACCCATGGCGCCGAACGCAAGCGCGACCGCCACCGCCGCCGGAATGGCGGCGAGCGCAAGCGGCGAGCGCGCGTAGCCAAGGAGCGCGACGACGAGCAGCATGCACATCCCGGCCGCGAGCGCCTTGGTGGTCGCCCACATCCATTCGCCGAGCAGCACATCGTCGAGCGTCATCGGCGCATTGACGATCGCCTCCCAGGTCTTTTGCACGTGCATGCGGGAGAACGCCGAGAAAAGCGCTTCGAAGCTCGCTGCGTACATCGTCGAGGAAGCGACGAAGCCGGCGGCGAGGAACGCGAAGTAGGAGGTGCCCTGCATCTCGCCCATCACCGCACCCAGGCCATAGCCCAGGCCAAAGAGCATGATCAGCGGCTCGCCGAGGTTCCCGAGGATCGAAGGCAGCGCGAGCTTGCGCCAGACCAGGAAATGCCTGCGCCACACCGGAACGAACCGCGTGCTCAACGCTGGCAATGCATACAGGCGGGAGTTCATGCGGTCAGTCGCGCAAGTCCCGCCCGGTCAGCTTGAGGAACAAGTCCTCGAGATTCGCCGGTCGATGCAGGTACGTCAGCCCTTCGCGGTGGCGCAAGTCGGCAAGCAGCGGCTCTGCGTCCTCGGCATAGCAAAAGACGGTTTCGCCCGCACGCTCGATGCGGGGCGCCGCCAGCTGCGCCTGCGCGAACCACGGCTCCAACCCGGGGCCATGCACTTCGACCACCTGCGACTCGATGTGCTCCGAGATCAGCGCGCGCGGAGTGCCGGTCGCGATGATGCGGCCATGGTCCATGATGGCGAGGCGCTGGCAAAGCCGCTCTGCCTCTTCCATGAAGTGCGTGGTCAGGATGAGCGTGCGCCCTTCGTGGGTGAGCTGCCGCAGGCGCTCCCAGATCAGGTGGCGGGCCTGCGGATCGAGTCCCGTGGTCGGCTCGTCCATGAAGAGCAGTTGCGGATCGTTCACGAGCGCGCGTGCGAGCGTCAGGCGCCGTTTCATTCCGCCGGACAGCGTCTGGATGCGCGAATTCGCTCGCCCGTTCAGTCCGGCGAACTCGAGCAATTGCGGGATGCGCGGCTCGATCTGCACATCGCGCATGCCGAAGTAGCGGCCGTAGACGACCAGGTTCTCGGCGACGGTGAAATCCGGATCGAGGCTGTCGAACTGCGGCACGACGCCGATCCGTGCCCGCGCCTCGCGCGCCCGTCCGGGAACCGGAAGGCCGAGCAGGCGCGCGCTCCCGCCGTCGGGATCGATGAGCCCCAGGCAAAGCTTGAGCGTGGTGGTCTTGCCGGCACCATTGGGCCCCAGCAGGCCGAAGCATTCGCCGGCGGCGACGTCGAGGTCGACTCCGCAAACCACTTCCTGCGCGCCATAGGACTTTCGCAGGCCGCGCGCCTCGAGCGCCAGGCTCATGCCGCGCCCCAGTGACGCCTTACGATCGAGCGCAGCAGCGCGAGGCGCCGATGGAAGAAATGGTCGGCGCCGGGCAGCACGACCACCGGCAGATCCTGCGGTCTGGCCCAGTCGAGCACGGCGGCGAGCGGCACGGTTTCGTCGCGTTCGCCGTGGATGACGAGCGTATCGGCGGGAACCGGCGGCACCGTCGAATGCGTGACCGCCACGCCGACCAGCACCAGCCGCTCGAGGCCACGGCCAGCGCTGCGAAGCCGCTCGGCGAGCTTCGCCTGCATCGCTGCACCGAACGAAAAGCCGGCAAGGACCACTGCCGCGGCCCCACTTGCGCGCTCGGCATGCGCAAGCACTGCGGCAAGATCGTCAAGCTCGCCCCGACCTTCGTCGTGCTGGCCTTCGCTTTCGCCGACGCCGCGAAAGTTCGGCCGCCAGGCGACGTAGCCAAGCTCGGCGAACGCGCGGGCGAGCGTCTGCGCAACCTTGTTGTCGAGCGAACCCCCATGCAACGGATGCGGATGGGCCACCAGCGCCAGTCCGCGCGCAGGCGCTGGCGGGGAGTCGACCGCGCATTCAAGGCGTCCTGCCGGTCCGTCGACGAATTCGCGCCGCGTCGGCGGCCGCATCAACACCATGGGGCGCGCATTCTACCTGCCCGCAGTTTCGCGACTGCGCATGGAAGCGAGATAGATCAGATAGGCGAGCGCGGCGAAGGGCCAGGCAGCCGACACGAGCCGCGTCAGGCCGTTGAAGTTGAGGAAATGGCCTTGCGACCAGACTTTCAGCGTGTCTGCCAGGTAGGGATTCGGCGGCGCCAGGTTGATCAGGACGGTTGCCGCCATCAGGAGCACGGCGGCAAGCGCAAGTCGCGCGGTGCGTCCGAGCGCGACTGCTGCGAGCGCAAGCACGGTGCCGCCCACAACCCCTACCCAGGCTCCCGGCGTCAGCCATGCGAACAGGTGCTCGGCTTGCATGAGGATCGCAAACGCCAGCGCTTTCACCGCAAGTCCTGCGCCCACCAGCGCGACAATCATCTTGCGCACCGCCGCGCCCGGCCGGATGAGCGCCGAAGCAAGTAACGCCACCGCAAGCAGGTTCGCCGCACAGGTCATCGCTTCGATGGCGACGAAGAACTCCGCACGATGCGCCGCACCCGCGGGTGCGGCGAACAAATCGCGCAGGTCGCCCGTGCCGAACGTGAGCGCCGCCGGGTGGAGCTGGGCGAAAAGCCATAGCCCGAGCAGCGCAAACCCCAGATCGGTGTCGGGACCGGGCGCGAGCAGCACTCGGCGCGCGCGCTGGATCGGCCCTCCCTCGAGCCACGGCGCAAGGCGCAGCCCGATGCCTGCGCCGACGACGGCGCCCGCCACGTTCATGACAACATCCAGGCTGGAAGGGATGCGCGCCGGCAGAAAGCCCTGCAACACTTCCAGTCCGCCCGACAACAGCGCGGCGGAGAAGACGGCCGCGAGCGCCGCAGCGCCTGGGCGCGCCGGCGGGGCCCATGCGAGCACACACAGCATGCCATAGGGCAGATAGCCGAAGAGGTTCGCCCAGACGTCGAACCCGGTGACGAAGCGCGGCCAGGGCAATCGGAGCGCGGCAACCACTCCAGGGTCCCGCCATCCGCTGAACGGAAAGAGCGAGGCGTAGATCGCAAGCAGCAGATAGGCGACGAGCAGGACCCGGGCGAGCGGCGACCCGCGCAAGCTATTCGTGGTGCGGCCGATGTCCCGCGTGCTGCGCAGGAGCAGCGACCGCGCGCGGCACGAAGGCACCGAACACCATGCCAAAGAGCGATGCGGCCAGGCCGACCAATTGCGGCGGCACGGTTGCGTCGGCCGCGAGCGCTTCGGCGGCCAGCCAGACGGCGAGCCCGAACACCACCGCGAGCGTCGCCCCGAGCGTATTGGCGCGTTTCCAGAAGATGCCGGCGGCAAGGGGCACGATGCACGACACGAGCGTCACCTTGTAGGCGTTCTGCACCATCTCGTACATGGTGCTCTTCGAATTCAAGCCGAAGATCAGCGCAGCGAGCGTGAAGGTGACGAGCACCACGCGCAACAGCAGCAGGAACTGCCGCTCGCCCATGCGCGGCGCGAACGGACGCAGCACGTTCTCGGTGAACAGCGAAGTCGGAGCCAATAGCGCGCCCGAAGCGGTCGACAGGATCGCCGAGAGCAGCGCGCCGAAGAACAGCACCTGCGCCCAGAGCGGCGTGCGCTGCAGGATCAGCTCCGGCAGGATGCGCTGGATTTCCCGCGCGTCCTCGCTCGCGAAGAGCTTCGCGTATCCCGGATCGATGACGAGCGCCGCATAGGCGATGAACATCGGCACAAACGCAAAGCTGAAATACACCACGCCGCCGATCAGGCAGCCGCGCACGGCGGTCTTTTCATCCTTGGCCGAGGTCACCCGCTGGAACACGTCCTGCTGCGGGATCGAGCCGATGGCGAGCGTCATCCAGGCAGCGAGGAACGCAAGCCACTCCTTCGTGCCGCCCTTGGGGAAGAACTCGAGCCGGCCGGCATCGGCGGCGGCGGCGATCACCTTGCCGGCGCCGCCTGCCATGTCGCCGACGAGCCAGGCGACGATCACCAGCCCCACCAGGATGACGACGGATTGAAAGAGATCGGTCAGCGCCACCGACCACATGCCACCCCAGATCGTGTAGCCGAGGACCATCGCGGCACCGAGGTAGATTCCGGCTTCGAGCGAGATCCGGCCGCCCGACAATACCGAGAACACCAGGCCTAGCGCGGTGAGCTGCGCCGAGGTCCAGCCGAGGTACGACGTGGTGATCGCCACGCTGGTTGCGACTTCGACCGTCTTGGAGTAGCGCTTGCGGTAGAAGTCGCCGATCGTCAGCAGGTCCATCCGGTAGAACGCGCGCGCGAAGAAAAGCGCGACGAAGAACAGGCAGAACGACGACCCGAACGGATCGGCGACGACGCCGCCGAGACCATCGCGAGAGAAGGTCGCCGACACCGAAAGCACCGTCTCGGCGCCGAACCACGTGGCGAACACCGTTGCCGCGCTCATGTAGAGCGGCAGGCTCCTGCCGGCGAGCACGAAATCCCTCACGTTGTGCACTCGCAGCGCCGCCCACAAGCCGATGCCAATCGTAATGAGCAGATAGAGGACGACGAACGCGATCAGCATGGAGGCCCGCCGGCGGCGATTCTAGAGCACGGCGAAGAGCGCCGCGCCAAAGGCGGCGAGCGACACGATGAGCATCGCGAGCAGCAGCTGGTTGCGGCGTGCGTTCTGGCGCGCGAGGGCCTGCAGCGCCTGCTCCATGGCATCCAGCCGTTCGTCGCCAAGCAGGCGGTGCGCAAGGCGGGGCAGCTTCGGCAGCATGCGTGCCCAGTACGGTGCTTCGGCTTGCACCGAGCGCACGAACGCCTTCCAGCCGACCTGCTCGTCCATCCAGCGCTCCAGGTGCGGCTTCGCGGTCTTCCACAGATCGAGGTCCGGGTCCAGCTCGCGGCCGAGGCCCTCGATGTTGAGCAGCGTCTTTTGCAGCAGAACGAGCTGCGGCTGCACCTGGACCTCGAAGCGCCGCGAGGTCTGGAACAGGCGCAGCAGCAGCCGGCCGAACGAGATCTCCTTCAGCGGACGGGCGAAGATCGGCTCGCACACGGCGCGGATCGCCGACTCGAACTGGTCGATCCGGGTGTGCGGCGGCGCCCAGCCGGCGTCGACATGCGCCTGCGCGACGCGGCGGTAATCCCGGTTGAAGAAGCCGAGGAAATTCTGCGCCAGGTAATCGCGGTCGGCGTCGGTCAGCGTCCCCATGATGCCGAAGTCGAGCGCGATGTACCGGCCGAGCGTTTCCGGCTCGGTCGCGACGAGGATGTTGCCGGGATGCATGTCGGCGTGAAAGAAACCGTCGCGGAACACTTGGGTGAAGAAAATCTCGACGCCGGCGCGCGCGAGCGCCGGGATGTCGACGCCCTTCTCGCGCAGTTCCGCCACCTGCGAAATCGGCGTGCCGCGCATGCGCTCCATCACCATCACGCGCTCAGAGCAGTAGTCCCAATGCACGCGAGGCACGACGAGCAGGCGCGAGTCGATGAAATTGCGCTGCAGTTGCGAGGCGTTGCCGGCTTCGCGCAGCAGATCGAGCTCGTCTTCTAGGTGCTGCACGAACTCGGCGACCACTTCCTGCGGCCGCAGGCGCCGGCCCTCGGGCCAGAATTTCTCGATCAGCCAGGCGCCGGTTTCAAGGAGCGATACGTCGCGCGCAATCGCACGCTCCACGTGCGGGCGCAGCACCTTGACGGCGACCTCTTGGCCGTCCCGCAGCGTTGCGAGGTGCACCTGCGCAATCGATGCGCTCGCGCTCGGCGCGCGCTCGAAGGAGGCAAACGCACGCTCGATCGGCATGCCGAGCGCGCGCTCGATTTCTGCGACCGCCTCCTCGGACGGAAATGGCGGCACGCGGTCCTGCAGCCTGGCGAGTTCGTCGGCGATGTCGGCCGGCAGCAGATCCCTTCGCGTCGAGAGCACCTGGCCGAACTTGACGAAGATCGGGCCGAGCGCCTCCAGCGCCCCGCGCAAGCGCGCACCGCGTGAAGGCGATGGTCGAGAGCGCAGGGCGCCCAGCACCCGGCTTCCCGAGAGCGATGGAACGAACTCGTGCAAGCCGAAGCGCAGGCCTACGGTGAGGATGCGTGCGAGCCGGGCGAGCCGTCGCACGCGCTAGCCTGCGAGGCGCTCGATGCGCTTTTCGAGCCGCTCGAGCGCGTCGCGCAGCCGCACAACCTCGCCGCGATGCTCCTCGAAGGCGCCGCGGCGCGCGAGCCAGCGCTCTTCCTCGAGCGCATGCTCCATCAGGTTGGCGCCCAGGCGCTCGAGCGCCTGACGATGCCACCCAGCCACTTCCTGCAAGGTCGACAACACGCGATGGGCGGCGGCATCGCCGACCAGGCGCGCGAGATCCTCCTCGGCGTCCCAGCGCAGGTGGCGGAACAGGAAAAGCACTTCGTGCGCAAGGCGCGTATCGCCGCTTGCTTGGACGGCGCGCATCAGCTGGTCTTCGCCCTGCAGCAGCGCCGGCAGCACTTGCGGCCCGAGCGTCATCACGAGCGCAGCGGAAGCCTCCGCTGCCGCCGGTCGCAGGCGGCCATCCGGCATGACCGCAAGCCGCAGGCTGGGTGCAAGCGGCGCTCGCAGCTCCAGCATCTTGCCGGCGAAAGGAACCAGCCGCTCGCGCGCCCACGCCTCGTCCTCGAGCAGATGGTTGAGCATGCGGGCAAGCAGGCCCTCGATTGCGATCATCGGAAAAAGAAAGGCCACCCCTGCGGGTGGCCTTTCGATTGCGTTGCGTCCGGGGGGTTCAGTGCGTCTGCTGGATCCCCGCCAGGAGCCAGCCGGACGAGCCGTCGCGGGGCTTCGCGAGGTTCCAGATTTCTTCGAAGCTCTCGGGCGCCGAGCCTTGGTTTTCGCGGATGAGGCCGGAAAAGCGCACGCTCGCCCAGTGCTGGTTGCCCTCGGTCGTGACCTCGAGCAGGTCGGCGTTCAGCGAAAGCACGTCGGTCTGCTGGTTCGCCCCGCTCCGCTGCTGCACGTCGCGCCGCAGATCGTCGTAGAGGCTCGGCGTGGTGAACTCGCGCAACTCGTCGATATTGCCGGAGTCGTTCGCCAACTGCAGCTTCATGAAATTGAGCTTCGCCGCACGAAGGAACCCGGCGGTATCGAACCCGGCCGGTACGCTGACTGCCTGCACGGTCGCCGGATGCGGGTCGAAGCCCGATGCCTGCGAAGGCGGCGGTGCCGCCACCGTCTCGTTGCCAAGCGTCGAGTAGGACGCGGGCTGCGACCCGGTGCCGGCGTAGGACATCGGCTGCATCGAGCCGGCGCGCTTGGCCAGCAGCATGCGCACGACAAACACTACGCCGAAGACGAGCGCGGCGATCACGAGCCATGTGAGCAGCATGGTGCCGAAT
>DASUMM010000124.1:0-17787 GCA_036277655.1 Burkholderiales bacterium
GCTCGCCGCGGCGGTCACAGCCGCGCCGGCGGCGGCGATGCCGTCGCAGCGCGAAGCGACCGGCCGCATCGCCGCGAAACCGCAGGCGCCGGGCGCAAGTGCTGCGCAAGACCAACTGAAGCTCTCGCGGGCCGATGGAAAGCCGACCTCGACAGTTGCGCAAGCCGCGCGGGAGGACGACCGGACCTCTTCGAATCGAGCGTTGCAGGAAGCGCAGTCGCGCGTCACCGATCTCGAAAAAAACGTTGCCGACCTGCAAAAACTCCTCGAGATCAAGAACAAGCAACTCGCGCAGCTGGAGCAGAAGGCGGGCCAGATTCCAGCGCCCGCTGCGAAGGATGCGCCGAAGCCGGCCGAAGCGCCGAAGCCGGCCGAAGCGCCAAAGCCGGCACCTGTGGCGGCAGCGCCCGTCGCAAAGCCTGCAGCCGAGGCTCCGAAACCCGCTGCGGAAGCACCAAAGGCCGCCGAGACGCCGAAGCCTGCGCCGACACCGGCCGCGAAGACGGTTGCGGCGAAACCCAAACCCGCGCCGGCGCCGGAGCCGAGTCTCGTCGATGAGTTCCTCGGCAACCCGGCCGCCATGGGCGGCCTCGGTGCGGTTATCCTGCTGCTCGCCGGATACGGCGTCTATGCGTGGCGGCGCAAGAAGGCGGCGCAAAGCCGGTTCCAGGATAGCGTGATCGGTGTCACCGAGCCGACGCTCGCAGCGCAACCTCAAGTGAGTGCGCACGCGGCGGAAACGGCGGCGGCAGTCTCGGCTGCGGTGGCGGCCACGCAAGCTACGGCCGCGACAGCTCCCGAACACGATGAAGTCGACCCGATTGCCGAAGCGGATGTCTATCTCGCCTACGGGCGCGATGCGCAGGCGGAGGAAATCCTGCGCGAATCGCTGACGAGGCATCCGGAGCGAGTTGCCGTGCATGTGAAGCTGCTCGAGATCTTCGCCCAGCGGCACGACGTGCGCGGCTTCGCCGAAACGGCGAAGAAGGTTCACGAGTTGACCAATGGCACCGGCGCGGAATGGGCGAAAGCCGCTGCGCTTGGTCATTCGATCGACCCGGAAAATTCCTTCTATGGCGGTGCGGTCGCGACCGCGACCGCCAAGGCCGAAGCTGCGGCACCCGCCGCTCCTGCGCCAGAGATCGATATCGATCTCGGTGGCAACACGAGCCCCGGCTCGGCAGGACGCACGACCACGCTGGATTTCGATATCGGTGCCGCGACGACTCCGGGCGGCGAATCGCAGCCATTCAAGCCAGGCGACACCGTTGTGCTGCAGCCCGGCGAAATGACGGCAACCGGAGCTGCGCCACAGAAGAAACCGGACGAAGAGCTCGATTTCGATCTTGGCGACCTTGCGGCTCCCGCCGCGCCTTCCCCGCAGGCGGCGACTCCTGCCGCGCCCGCCGCGAGCGCATCTCTGGATTTCGATCTGAACCTGGAAGACTCCGGCGCGCCGAAAGGCGCGCAGCAACCGGCGGCGCCGGCGCCTGTCGATCTCTCGGCAATCAGTCTGGACCTTGGCACGCCAGCCACCGCGGGCACGACCACGAGCGGCTCGGATCCGCGATGGCAGGAAGTCGCCACCAAGCTCGACCTGGCGAAGGCCTATCAGGGCATGGGCGACACCGACGGCGCGCGCCAGTTGCTGAACGAGGTCATGACGCAAGGCGACGCGGCCCAGCAGACCGAAGCAAAGCAGCTTCTCTCGGCTCTCGGCTAAAGTCCGGTTTTCACCATTTCCGCGAGCGTGGCGCCGAAAGGCGGCCTGAACGCTTTCCATGCGCATCGCACTGGGCATCGAGTACGACGGCAGCCGCTTCCACGGCTGGCAGACTCAGCCCGACGGCAACACGGTCCAGGATGTGCTGCAAGCAGCGCTCCATCAGATCGCGGGCGTGCCGGCAGCGCTTACCTGCGCCGGGCGCACCGACGCCGGTGTGCACGCGCGCGAGCAGGTAGTGCATTTCGATGTCGAGGTGGAGCGCCCCGAGAGCGCCTGGCTGCGCGGCGTGAACGCGCTGTTGCCGCAATCGGTCGCCGTGCTATGGGCGCGGCGGGTGCCGGAGGAATTCCACGCCCGCTATGGTGCGCTCGAGCGCAGCTATCGCTACGTGCTGATCAGCCGCCCGGTGCGACCGGCGCTCGCCGCTCGATATGCGGGCTGGACGCATTCTTCGCTCGATGTCGAGGCGATGCGCGAGGCATCGCGATATCTGACAGGCAGGCACGATTTCTCGTCCTTCCGCTCCTCCGAATGCCAGGCGAAAAGCCCCGTGCGGGACCTGCACCACCTCTCGCTCGAGCGAGAAGGCGAGCGGATCGATTTCAGGTTCTCGGCCAATGCATTTCTGCACCACATGGTGCGCAATATCGTCGGGTCGCTGGTGCAGGTCGGGAAGGGTGCTCGAGCGCCGGAGTGGCTGCGTGAAGTGCGCGATGCGCGCGACCGGCGCCTTGCCGCGCAGACCGCAGCTCCGCAAGGCCTGTACCTCGAATCGGTCCGCTACGAGGAGCGTTGGGGCTTGCCGAGTGCAAGCGGCGCACCGCTGCCGCTTGCGATCGAGCCATGAGAACCCGAGTCAAGATCTGCGGCATCACGCGGGAAGAAGACCTGCATGCAGCCGCGGCGGCTGGCGCCGACGCTTTCGGCCTGGTGTTCTATCCGCCGAGCCCGCGCTGTCTTTCGATCGAGCAGGCGCGCTCGCTGGCAAGCGCGGCGCCGCCTTTTCTTACCTCGGTGGCATTGTTCGTAAATGCAGGCGCTGGGGAGGTGCAGCGCGTGGTCGATGCCGTCCGCCCGCAGCACCTGCAGTTCCACGGCGAGGAAACGCCCGAGTTCTGCCGCGCTTTCGGCGTGCCGTACCTCAAGGCGTGCAGAGTGAGGAAAGGGGTCGATTTGCTAGAATACTGGCGCCCCTTCTCCGACGCTTGCGGCTGGCTTGCCGATGCATGGGTGGAGGAATACGGCGGCGTCGGGACCGGGTTTGACTGGTCGCTCGTGCCGGAAGTCCGACCCAAACCGCTCGTGCTTTCCGGCGGGCTCGACCCGTCGAATGTCCGCCAGGCGATCCGTCGGGTGAGGCCTTGGGGGGTGGACGTCTCGAGCGGGGTCGAGTCGGCCAAGGGGATCAAGGACGCCGCGCGCATCGCCGCATTCATCGCCGAGGTCAGAAATGCAGATGGTTGACCTGCCTGATGCCACCGGGCACTTCGGTCCTTATGGCGGATCGTTCGTTGCCGAGACGCTGACGCATGCGCTGGAGCAGTTGCGCGCTGCCTACTCCGCCTGCCGCGCCGACCCGGAATTTCTCGCCGAGTATCGCTACGAGCTGAAGCACTACGTCGGGCGCCCGAGCCCGGTCTATCACTGCAAGCGCTGGTCGCGCGAGCTGGGCGGCGCGCAGATCTACCTCAAGCGCGAAGACCTGAATCACACCGGCGCGCACAAGATCAACAACACGGTGGGGCAGGCGCTGCTCGCCAGGCGCATGGGCAAGCCGCGGGTCATTGCGGAAACGGGAGCAGGCCAGCACGGGGTCGCCACCGCGACGGTCGCTGCGCGCTACGGCATGCAATGCGTCGTGTACATGGGCGCGGAAGACATTGCACGCCAGGCGGCAAACGTCTATCGCATGAAGCTGCTCGGCGCGGACGTTGTGCCGGTCAACTCCGGCTCACGCACGCTGAAGGACGCGCTGAACGAAGCGATGCGCGACTGGGTAACCAACGTCGATAACACGTTCTACATCATCGGCACGGTCGCGGGCCCGCATCCCTACCCGGTGATGGTGCGCGATTTTCAGACGGTGATTGGCGAGGAATGCAGGGTGCAGATGATGGAGCTTGCCGGCAGGCAGCCGGATGCCGTCCTTGCCTGTGTTGGCGGCGGCTCCAATGCGATCGGAATTTTCCACGCCTACATTCCGGATCGCGCCGTACGGCTGATCGGCGTCGAGGCGGCGGGCGACGGGCTGGATACCGGGCGGCACGCCGCGTCCCTGTGCGCGGGAAAACCCGGCGTGCTTCATGGCAACCGCACGTACCTGTTGCAGGATGCGAACGGGCAGATCACCGAGACGCACTCGATCTCCGCCGGCCTCGATTACCCCGGCGTGGGCCCGGAGCATGCGTGGCTGAAGGACATCGGGCGCGCCGAGTACGTCGCGGTGACCGACGACGATGCGCTGAAGGCGTTCCACGACCTTTGCCACTTCGAAGGCATCATCCCGGCGCTGGAGTCTGCGCATGCGCTCGCGCATGCCGCCAGGATCGCGCCGAAGATGCCGGCCGATCGCATCCTGCTCGTCAATCTCTCCGGCCGCGGCGACAAGGACATGCACACCGTCGCCGCCAAGTCCGGCATCACCTTCTGATGTCTCGCATCGCGGGCCGCTTCGCTGCCCTGCGGGCGACTGGCCGCAAGGCGCTGATCCCGTACATCACTGCCGGCGATCCCGAGCCATCCCTGACGGTGCCGCTGATGCAGGCGCTGGTGGAGTCCGGCGCCGATATCCTCGAGCTCGGCGTGCCGTTCTCCGATCCGATGGCGGACGGCCCGGTCAATCAGCGCTCCTCCGAGCGCGCGCTGGCGAAGGGCGTTTCGCTCGCCGCCGTGCTCGCGATGGTGCGCGATTTTCGCGGCCGCGATCGCGAAACGCCGGTCGTGTTGATGGGGTATGCGAATCCGGTCGAGGCGATGGGCATCGAGCAGTTCGTCGCCGAAGCGGCTGCGGCCGGAGTCGACGGCGTGCTGGTCGTCGACTATCCGCCCGAGGAATGCGGCGTATTCGCCGAACTCGCCCGCAGCCGCGGCATTGACCCGATCTTCATGCTGGCGCCGACGTCCACGGAGCAGCGCATCCAGGAAGTGGCGCGCGTCGGCGGTGGCTATCTCTACTATGTCTCGCTCAAGGGAGTCACCGGCGCGGCATCGCTCGATCTGGCGGATGTTGCCGCACGAATTCCGCGCATCCGCGCCGCCACGCGACTGCCGATCGGCGTCGGCTTTGGCATCCGCGACGCCGAATCGGCGCGCGCGATCGGCCGCATCGCCGACGCCGTGGTGATCGGCAGCCGGATCATCCAGGAGATCGAGGCGGCCGGAGCAAGCGAGGCCATCGCCCGCGTGCAGGCATTGCTGCGTCCGATTCGTGCAGCGCTGGACACATGAGCTGGCTGCAAAAGCTGCTGCCGCCGAAGATCCAGCGCGGCTCGGGGCAGAAGAAGACCGTTCCGGAAGGGTTGTGGACCAAGTGTCCGGCCTGCGATGCGGTGCTCTACAGCACTGATCTGGAGAAGAACCTCAACGTCTGCCCGAAATGCGGACATCACCATCGCATCGGCGCGCGGGCGCGCCTGGAGGAGCTGCTCGATGCCGACGGCCGCTTCGAGATCGGCGCCGAGGTGCTCCCGGTAGATAGCCTGAAGTTCCGCGATTCGAGGAAGTACACCGAGCGCCTGGCGCAAGCGCAGGCGCAGACCGGCGAGACCGACGCGCTGCTCGTCGTGCAGGGATCCATCCGGTCGATCGGCGTGGTGTGCGCGGTGTTCGAGTTCGATTTCATGGGCGGATCGATGGGATCGGTCGTCGGCGAACGCTTTACCCGCGCAGTGCGCACTTCGATCGAGCAGAAGCTGCCGATGGTCTGCATCACCGCCACCGGCGGCGCCCGCATGCAGGAAGGTCTGCTTTCGCTGATGCAGATGGCGAAATGCACTGCGGCGCTGAGTGAGCTGTCAGCGCGGCGACTGCCGTTCCTCACCGTGCTCACCGATCCGACGATGGGCGGCGTCTCGGCGAGCTTCGCGATGATCGGCGATGTGGTGCTCGCCGAGCCGCGGGCGCTGATCGGGTTCGCCGGGCCGCGCGTCATCGAGCAGACCGTGCGGCAGAAGCTGCCCGAGGGCTTCCAGCGCGCGGAGTTTCTGCTCGAAAAAGGCGCCATCGATCTGATCGTCGACCGCAGGGAACTGCGCGAGACGCTGCATCGGCTGCTTGCGCTGTTGCTGCGCCGCCCGCTCGACGCCGACGCGTGACCCGGCGCACGCTCGCTGCCTGGCTCGAGTACATTGAACAGCAGCATCCGAGTGCGATTGCGCTGGGACTGGAGCGCGTGGCGCAAGTCCTCGGCAAACTCGATGTCCGGCTGGCGTGCCCGGTGCTGACGGTCGGCGGAAC
Source organism: Burkholderiales bacterium (assembly GCA_036277655.1). Lineage (GTDB taxonomy): Bacteria > Pseudomonadota > Gammaproteobacteria > Burkholderiales > SG8-39 > 2-02-FULL-66-14. The sequence continues at coordinate 6,182 of DASUMM010000124.1, forward strand.
GAACGGCAAGGGATCGGTCTGCGCAATGCTCGCTTCGATCCTGGGTTGCGCCGGATACCGCGTCGGGCTCTACACGTCGCCGCATCTGTTGCGCTACAACGAGCGCGTGCGGATCGATGGACGCGAAGCGGACGACGACGCCCTGTGCGAGGCTTTCGAGGCGGTCGAGCAGGTGCGCGGCGAAGTGCCGCTGACGTATTTCGAGTTCGGCACACTTGCGGCGGCCTGGCTCTTCGCGCGCGAAGCACTTGACGCCACCATCCTCGAAGTGGGCCTCGGCGGCCGGCTGGACGCAGTGAACGCGCTGGAGCCGGACTGCGCGGTGCTCACCAGCATCGGCGTGGACCACGTGGAATTTCTCGGTGGCACGCGTGAAGCAATCGGTCGCGAGAAGGCGGGCATCTTCCGTGCCGCGAAGCCGGCAGTGGTGGCGGACCCGGATCCGCCCGCCAGCGTCCTGGAATGCGCGAGCACGCTCGGCGCCAGATTGCTGCTGCTGGGGAAAGATTTCGGCTATGTGGCGAGGGCAGCCCAATGGTCGTACTGGGGCCCGGCCGGAAAACGGCACAATCTCGCCCATCCAGCCCTGCGTGGCGCAATGCAATTGCGGAACGCCTCTGCAGCGCTCACGGCGCTCGATGCGCTCGGCGGCCAGCTTCCGATCGGCATGCGGGATGTGCGGCAGGGGCTCGCTGCGGTGCGGCTCGCCGGGCGCTTTCAGGTGCTCCCGGGACGTCCGCAAGTGATTCTCGACGTCGCACACAATCCACAAGCGGCGCAGACGCTGGCCGACAATCTTGCCGACAGCGGCTATGCTCAGGAAACCATCGCGGTCGTCGGGATGTTGCGCGACAAGGACATCGCCGGCGTGTTGCGTGCTGTATCCGCGCAGATCACGCGCTGGCACGCCGCCACCCTTGGCAGCGCGAGAGGCGCAAGCGCAGACGAAATCGCAGCCGCCCTGGAACGATCCGGCCTGGTGGCCAACGTCACGCGGCACGAAAGCGTCGCGCGCGCGCTCGACGCCGCGCGGAACGAAGCGAAGCCCGATGATAAGATCGTCGTATTCGGATCGTTCCTGACGGTCGCCGCGGCGATGACGTATTTCGATCCGCACAACAATGGCTGAATCCCAGGAAATCGGTGCCCTCCGGCGGCGGGGACGGCGGCGCCTCGTCGGCGCGATCGCGCTCGTGCTGCTCGCGGTGATCGTGCTGCCGATGGTCTTCGATGCCGAACCTCGTCAAGGCACGCCCGCTGTGAGCGTGCGCATCCCCAGCGAAGACGATGCGGGCTTTTCGCCGAAGCCCGCGCCGAAGGCGCCTGCGGCCCCGCCGGTCGCCGCCATCCCGAAGCCGGAACCCCAGAAACCAGCGTTGGAGAGCAAGGCCGAAGAAAAGCCGCAACAGGTAGCGAAGCAAGATGCGCCGGCCGCGCAGAGAGAAAACCCACGTGCCGAAAGCGCCCCTGCAGGCGGCGAGAAGTTCTATTTCCAGGTCGGTGCGTTCTCCGACCCGGCGAAGGTGAAGGAGGTGACTGGCAAGCTCAAGTCCGCAGGGCTGCCTTACTTCACCGAGCAGGTCGCAGTGTCGAAAGGCCAGGCGACGCGCGTGCGGGTCGGGCCGTATGCCGACCGCGCGGCGGCCGAGAAGGCGGCGGAGCAGGTGAAGACCCTCGGGCTCAAGCCGGGGAACGTCACCGGCAGATCGTGACCTGGCTCGATTACGCCGTTGTCGGCGTCCTGCTCGTCTGCATTCTGTGGGGCTTGTGGCGCGGGCTGGTGCGCGAAGTGGTGTCGATCCTCGGCTGGGTGATCGCGTTCCTCGCAGCGAACCTTTTCGCCGCGCCGCTCGCGCAGGTACTGCCCGAGCAGATACCAACGCAGGAACTGCGGCTCGCCGCCGCGTTCATCGCCGTATTCATCCTGTCGCTCGCAGCGACAACACTGCTCGGGCTCATCCTTTCGAAGCTCGTCAAGGCGATCGGGCTCGAAAGCCTCGACCGCGTGCTTGGCGCGGCGTTCGGCGTCGCCAAGGCCGGCCTGATCCTCGTCGCGCTGACGCTGCTGCTCGGGCTGACCAGCGCGCCGCGGCAGAGTTTCTGGCGCGATTCGGTGAGCGGCCCGCCGCTTGCGCGCGTCGCGCTCGCGTTCAAGCCGGTGCTGCCTCCGGCGTTCGCCGAACGGCTGCGGTATGATTGATTTTTAGGCGCGAGGACGGCTTCCATGTGCGGCATCCTCGGAATCGTGGCGCGGACGCCGGTCAACCAGCTCCTCTATGACGGGCTGCTGTTGCTGCAGCATCGCGGCCAGGACGCGGCAGGCATCGTCACTGCCGAGGGCAAGACCTTCCACATGCACAAGGGCAGCGGCATGGTGCGCGACGTCTTCCGCACGCGCAACATGCGCTCGCTGCCCGGCACCAGCGGCATCGCGCACTGCCGCTACCCGACCGCCGGATCGGCATTCAATGCCGGCGAAGCCCAGCCCTTCTACGTGAATTCGCCGTTCGGCATCGTGCTCGGGCATAACGGCAACCTGACGAACACCGAGGCCCTGAAGGACGAGATGTTCCGGCAGGACCTGCGGCACATCAACACGAATTCCGACTCGGAAGTGCTGCTGAACGTGCTCGCGCACGAGCTGGAGAGCGCCTCGCTCGGCGTGCGGCTGGATGCGGCGACGATTTTTCGCGCCGTGGCAGCGGTCCATCGGCGCGTGCGCGGGGCTTATGCAGTCATCGCGATGATCGCCGGCTACGGCGTGCTTGCCTTTCGCGACCCGTTCGGAATTCGTCCTGCGGTGATCGGCGCCAACGAGACGCCGCAAGGGGTTGAATACATGGTCGCTTCGGAGTCGGTGGCGATCGAGGCGCTCGGCTTTCGCGTGCTGCGCGACATCGCGCCAGGCGAAGCGGTGTTCCTGCAGGAGGACGGGACCTTTCACAGCCAGCAGTGCGCCGAGCGGACATCGCTCAACCCGTGCATCTTCGAATACGTCTACCTGGCGCGCCCCGACTCGCTGATCGACGGCGCGTCGGTGTACGAAGCGCGACTGAACATGGGCGAAAAGCTCGCGGCCAAGATTCGGCGCCAGTATTCGCATCTCGACATCGACGTCGTGATTCCGATCCCCGACTCGAGCCGCCCGTCGGCACTGCAGCTGGCGATGGGCTTGGGCGTTCCCTACCGCGAAGGTTTCGTGAAGAACCGCTACATCGGGCGCACCTTCATCATGCCGGGCCAGTCGCTGCGCAGGCGCTCGGTACGGCAGAAGCTGAACGTGATCGCGATGGAGTTTCGTGGCAAGAACGTGCTGCTCGTCGACGACTCGATCGTGCGAGGCACCACCAGTCGCGAGATCGTGCAGATGGCGCGCGAATCGGGCGCGCACAAGGTGTTCTTCGCGTCGTCCGCGCCGCCGGTCCGCTTCCCCAACGTCTACGGCATCGACATGCCGACGCGCTCCGAGCTGATCGCCGCCAACCGCACCGAGGAAGAAGTCGCACGCGAGATCGGCGCGGACGCGCTGATCTACCAGGACCTCGACGCGCTGCGGGAGTCGGTGCGCCGCTTGAACCCGCAGCTTACGAGCTTCGAGACGTCGTGCTTCGATGGACGCTACATCACCGGCGACATCACGAGCGATTACCTGCAGGCGATCGAGACGCGGCGCGATGCCGCACGAGACACCGGCGAAGACGAATCCGCGCAGCTCGACCTCGACCTCGTGGCGGTGCCGTGAAGTAAGGTATACTCGTTGTCGTCGCGCCGATTTGAGACACAGCTTGCGGGCGCGTTACAAATCCAGCTAAAGCGTGCCGAGTAGAAACCCGGTCCGCTGTGGCCGGGTTTTTTGTTTGCGCTCCCGCAGGCTCGAGGAACCGACATGGACCGAAACTACGAGCTTGCAACGCTGGGTGTGCGTGCCGGGCAGGTACGCAGCGAATTCCACGAGCATTCCGAAGCGCTCTTCCTCACGTCGAGCTTCGTGTTCGACAGCGCGCGCCAGGCCGCCGCTCGCTTCACCGGCGGCGAGGAAGGCTTCACGTATTCGCGCTTCACCAATCCGACGGTGTCGATGATGCAAGACCGCCTAGCGGCGCTCGAAGGGGCCGAGGCGTGCATCGCCACCGCTTCGGGCATGTCGGCGATCCTCGCCATGTCGATGTCCTTGCTCAAGTCGGGCGACCACGTCCTCTGTGCCAACGGCGTATTCGGCGCGACGGTCCAGCTGTTCGCGGGCATTCTCAGCCGCTTCGGTATCGAGACCACGTTCGTTCCGGCGACCGACCTCGACTGCTGGCGACGCGCGGTGCGGGCGAACACGAAGCTTTTCTTCGTCGAGACGCCGTCCAACCCGTTGATGGAGGTCTCCGACATCGGTGCGCTTGCCGCGCTTGCCAGAAGCTCCGGCGCGCGGCTGGCGGTCGACAATGCGTTCTGCAGCCCGGCGCTGCAGAGGCCGCTCTCGCTCGGCGCGGACCTCGTCATTCACTCCGCGACCAAGTATCTCGACGGCCAGGGGCGGGTGCTCGGCGGTGCAGTGCTCGGAACGAAGGCGCTGGTGATGGATGCCGTGTTTCCGTTCCTGCGAACGGCCGGGCCCTGCATCTCGCCGTTCAATGCGTGGGTCATCCTGAAAGGAATGGAGACGCTCGAATTGCGCATGCGCGCGCAGTCGGAGCGCGCGCTCTCACTTGCGCAGTGGCTCGAGTCGCAACCGCAGGTCGCGCGAGTCTTCTATCCTGGTCTGCGCTCGCACCCGCAGCACGAGCTCGCATTGCGTCAGCAGCGCACCGGCGGCGCGGTAGTCTCGATCGAGGTAAGGGGCGGCCGCGAAGCCGCCTGGCGCCTGATTGATTCGACGCGCCTGATCTCGATCACGGCGAACCTGGGGGACGTGAAGACGACGATCACGCATCCGGCGAGCACGACGCATGGCCGCCTGACGCCCGAAGCGCGCGCTGCGGCCGGCATCGGCGAGGGGCTGGTGCGGGTGGCGGTCGGGTTGGAGTCTGTGGCGGACCTGAAGGAGGATCTCGCGCGGGGGCTCGGATAGGTCGCTCCCGTTGTTTTGGGGCCATTGCTGCGGTGAAGCACGGCTTTGCCATCGCCCGCCGGCTTGACTTGGATCAGGAGCCACTGTAGACAAGTACTGCAACATCCTGATTGCTACAAAAAATCCCCGGTGTGCGTTTCCACGCGACATGCCGGGAGCAAGAGCAACAACAAGGACGAGCCGGTTCGGGCGTTCCGCAAGGCCGAGAAAAAATGGCGGGGGCCAGGACTGGGAGGGAGCTTATGTTGCATTTTCATATTGCCGGGATTGCCTTGCTCGCGTCCGCGACCGGCGCAATGGCTGCTGAAACCGTTTCATTGGATCTGGTCGAGGACGGCAGTGCTGTGGCTGCCGCAGCGGCGCCCAGCGGGCTCGAAGCAGAGCTTGCCCGTGCGGCGGCATCCGGCAAGGAGACTGCGCAAACCGCGGTATTGCTCTCCATCCTTGCCGATCGGTACCGCACGCAGTATCGCTACGGTCAAGCCGAACCGCTGTATATCCGCGCTCTCGCCATCCTGGAGAAGACGGTCGGCTCGGATGACGCCAATGTCGGAACCGTCGCCTACAACCTCGCTCAACTGCATCGCGCGCGGAATGCGCTCGACCGGGCCGAGCCGTACTTCCGGCGCGCGCTCGCAGTTTACGAGCGGGTGCTCGGACCGGATCACGCGGATGTCGCCCGACTGCTGTCCGAACTGGCGGCGCTTTATCGGGCACAGAACCGCCGCGCCGACCTGGAGCGCGTGTACCTGCGCTCGCTCGCAATTGCGGAGCGAACGCTCGAGCGGAACCACCCCAGGCTGCTCGCGCTGCTCGGCGACCTGGCGAGCCTGTACCAGGTGCAAGGGCGATATCCCGACGCCGAGGCCGCCGCGAAGCGCGTCGTGCGCTCGCTCGAAACGAGCGCGCAGGATGAGAGGCTGGCTGCCGCGTTGAACGAACTGGCGGGAATTCACCAATTGCAGGGCCGCCTGAGCGAGGCGGAATCGAGCTACCGTCGCTCGCTTGGCATCCTGGAGAAGTCATTCGGAGAGAATCACCCGGCGCTTGCCATTCCGCTCAACGGCCTGGTGGTGCTGTATCAGACGCAGGGCCGGCGCGGCGACGCCGACGTCGCGCTGAAACGCGCCATCGCCGTGGGCAACAGCCAGTACCGCGGGCAATGGTCCGGGCCGATGGTGGTGCAGCAGCGCGCCCGCTGAGCGCGCATCCCGTCAGAACGAGACCAGCCGCCCGCCCATTTCGTCGATGGAGAGGTAACCGCCTCCGACGTACCAGTCGGGCAGCACCCAGCGCTCGCAGCGCGCGCCGTTCACTTCGAGCTCGTGATAGGCCGAACGATGCGTGTGCCCGTGGATCAGCCGGCGCACGCCATGACGGCGGAACGCTTCGCGCACCGCGTGCTCGTTCACGTCCATGATCTCTGCCGGCTTCTCGGCGATCACCTGCCGGCTGCGCTTGCGCAGCCGGAGCATCTGCGCGCGCCGGTCCGGGAGCGGCGCCGATAGGAATTCGCGCTGCCACTCGCTTGAGCGCGCCGTGCGCCGCCACTGCTGGTAGTCGTGATCGTCGGTGCACAGCGTATCGCCGTGCATCAGCAGCGTGTGCACTCCGGCGATCTCGAGCACGCTCGGGTCCTCCAGCAATTGCACACCGGACGCTGCGACGAAGCCGCTGCCCATCAGGAAGTCCCGGTTGCCGTGCATGACGTGCACGGCGACGCCGGAGCGGCTGAGCGCCCGAAATGCCTGCGCAACCATGCGCGCCAGCGGCTCGCTGGCAGCGTCCTCCAGGTCGTCATCGCCGATCCAGTACTCGAACAGGTCGCCGAGGACGCAGAGCGCCGCCGCGCCTTGCGCCTCTTCGCTCAGGAAGCGAAAAAATTGCTCGTTGGCAGAGGGCCGCTCGGCCGCCAGATGCAGGTCGGAAATGAACAGCCAGCGCGCCACATCACTTCTTTGCCGGCACCACGGTCATTTTTTCGATGATTACCGGATCGCGCGGGACGTCGCGCCCGAATGGCCCGGCCGCGCCGGTAGGCAGGTTGGCGATCGTTCCCACCACGTCGAGGCCCGACACGACCTTGCCGAACACCGCGTACCCGTTGCCGTCGCTGCGCGGGTCGCCCCAGTTCAGGAACTGGTTGTCGTTCACATTGATGAAGAACTGCGCCGTTGCGGAGTGCGGGTTCGACGTGCGCGCCATGGCGATCGTGCCGATGTCGTTCTTCAATCCGCCCTTGGCTGCGCGCTCGGCTTCGTTGCGGATCGGATCGCGGGTCTTCTTCTGCTGGTAGTTGCGCTCGAATCCGCCGCCCTGGATCATGAAGTTGACGATGACGCGGTGAAAGATCGTGCCGTCGTAATGGCCGTCCTGCACGTACTTCAGGAAGTTGGCGACGGTTTCCGGCGCCTTGTCCGGATACAGCTCGATGCGCACGGTGCCGAAGTTCGTCTTCATGTCCACTTGCGGATCGGCAGCGAGCGCGCCGCCGCCGGTGGCCGTGGCGGCAATGGCCATGACCGGGAAGAGCCAGGGTGCGAGAGTCATTGTGCTAGAATTTTCAATGGCCTACGTGATGTTCGGCATTCTAGTCGAAGGCCGTTTCGGCGACAACCGCAGCGTGCGTTAAGCGCGCCTTTTTGATCCCGATGCTGCGCGTCTATAACTCGCTTGCCCGCGAACTGCAGGAGTTCGTGCCCATCCGGCCCGGCGAAGTGCGCATGTACGTGTGCGGCATGACCGTATACGACTATTGCCATCTGGGGCATGCGCGCATGCTCGTCGCGTTCGACATGGTGCAGCGATGGTTGCGTGCGAAGGGCTTTCGCGTCACCTACGTGCGCAACATCACCGACATCGACGACAAGATCATCCGTCGTGCGCTGGAAGAAAAGACCACCGTGGCGGAGCTCACCGGGCGCTTCATCCGCCTGATGCACGAGGACCTCGCCGCGCTCGGCGCGCAAGAGCCGGATCACGAGCCGCGCGCGACGCAATACGTGCCGCAGATGCTCGATCTCATCGGCCGGCTGCAGAAAAAGGGGCTGGCGTACCAGGCACAAAGCGGCGACGTGAACTTTTCCGTGCGCAAGTTTCCCGGCTACGGAAAGCTCTCCGGCAAATCGCTCGACGAGCTGCGCGCCGGTGAGCGCGTCGAAGTGGATGCAACCAAGCAGGACCCGCTCGATTTCGTCCTTTGGAAACGCTCGAAGCCGGAGGAGCCGAAATGGCCCTCGGCGTGGGGCGAAGGCCGGCCCGGATGGCATATCGAGTGCTCGGCGATGAGCTGCGCGCTGCTCGGCGAGCAGTTCGACATTCACGGTGGCGGCCAGGACCTGCAATTCCCGCACCACGAAAACGAGATTGCGCAGTCCGAGGGTGCGACCGGTCGCCCGCTCGCGAACTATTGGCTGCACAACGGCTTCCTGCGCCTCGACAACGAGAAGATGTCGAAATCGCTCGGCAACTTCTTCACCATCCGGGACATCCTGAAAAGCGGCGTGCGGCCCGAGGTGCTGCGTTACCTCCTGGTGCGTTCGCACTATCGCAGTCCGATCAACTACAGCGCGGCGCAGCTGCAGGACGCCGAGGCGGCATTGACCCGTCTGTACCTGACACTGAGAAATCATCCACCAGCCGACGCGCCGGTCGACTGGAACGAGGCGCACGCCCGGCGCTTCGCCGACGCGATGGATGACGATTTCGGTACTCCAGAAGCCCTCGCGGCGGTTTTCGACATCGCGCGCGAGATTGGGCGTGGACGCGTTGAGCTTGCGTCTCAACTAAAAGCGCTCGGTGGTGTGCTCGGATTCCTTCAACGAGATCCCAGCGAGTTCCTGCAAGGAAATATTCAGGGAAGCGCGGGAATTCAGTTCGATGGGAGCGGATCCCTTACCGCTGATTTCACTCCGCCAGGTTTCGACAAGAGCGTACAGCAGTTGATCGAGCAGCGGGCGGAGGCGAGGGCCCGAAAAGATTACGCAGAAGCAGACCGTATCCGCACGGCATTGCACAACGCGGGGGTCATCCTCGAAGACGCAGGCGGCAAGACCACTTGGCGCCGGCGCTAGGCAGCGTCAGCCCTCGAAGAACTCCTTCACCTTGTCAAGCCAGCCCTTGCTGCGCGGATTGTGGCGCGCGGTATCGGTCTGGCTGATCCGCTCGAATTCCCGCAGCAACTCCTTCTGACGCTCGGTGAGATTCACCGGCGTCTCCACCACGACGTGGCAGTAGAGATCGCCCTGGGTGTCGCTGCGAACCCCCTTGATTCCCTTGCCGCGCAACCGGAACGTCTTGCCGGTCTGCGATTCGGGCGGCACCCGAATGCGCGCCGTGCCGTCGAGCGTCGGAATCTCGATGTCTCCGCCAAGCGCTGCCGTGGTGAACGAAACCGGCATCTCGCAATGCAGGTCGTCGTGGTCGCGCTGGAACACCGGGTGTGGCTTGATGTGCACCTGCACGTACAAATCGCCAGGCGGCCCGCCGTTCACGCCGGCTTCGCCTTCGCCAGAGAGCCGCACGCGATCGCCCTCGTCGACGCCGGCAGGAATGCGGACCTGCAGCGTTTTCTGGTGCTTCACCCGGCCGGCGCCGGCGCACGCAGTGCACGGGTTGGCGACCATCTTGCCGCTGCCGTGGCAACGCGGGCAGGTCTGTGCGATCGAGAAGGGGCCTTGTGACACGCGAACCTGCCCTGCGCCACGGCACGTGGTGCACGTTTGCGGCTGCGTACCCGCCTTGGCGCCGCTGCCGTGGCACGTCGCGCATTCCGTCATCGTCGGAATGCGGATACGCGTCTCGAATCCTTTCGCCGTCTGCTCGAGCGAGATTTCCAGGTTGTAGCGCAGGTCGGCGCCGCGAAATACGGAGGAGCGCCCGGAGCGGCCGCTGCCGAAGATCTCGCCGAAGATGTCGCTGAAGACGTCGCCGAAGCCGCCGGAGAATCCGGCGCCTGCGCCGGCGCCCGCCATGGACGAAGGATCGACGCCGGCATGCCCGAACTGGTCGTACGCGGCGCGCTTCTTGGGTTCCGAGAGGATCTCGTAGGCGAGCTTGGCTTCCTTGAAGTGCTCCTCGGCCTTCGGATTGTCCGGATTGCGGTCCGGATGCCATTTCATGGCGAGCTTCCGATACGCCTTCTTGATGTCGTCGTCGGATGCGTCCCGGTTGACACCGAGCACTTCGTAAAAGTCGCGCTTCGCCATGTCCCTCGTTTTCAGCCCCTAGACGCGAAACGGCCGGAAGGAACGGCGCCTCAACGTCCGTTCGATTCCGGCCAGACGGAACCGGCGAATTATCGTCCGGTTCCGTCCTTCTTGTCTTTCACCTCCGTGAATTCGGCGTCGACCACGTCGCCGTCGTCCTTCTTCGGCTCGTTCCCGGCCTGCTGCTGTTGCTGCGGCCCGCCGGACGCGCCCGCCGATGACTGCGACTGCTGCGCCTGCGCATCGGCGTAGATCTTCTCGCCAAGCTTTTGCGCAGCCTGCGCGAGCGCCTGCGCGGCGGCGTCGATCTTCGCCTTGTCGTCGGACTTGAGCACGCCTTCGGCTTCCTTCAGCGCCGACTCGATTTTCTCCCTCTCGGACGCGTCGACCTTGTCGCCGTGATCCTTCAGCGACTTGCGGACCGAATGCACCAGCGCCTCGCACTGGTTGCGCGCGTTGACGAGTTCCAGCGCCTTGCGGTCTTCCTCGGCATGCGCCTCGGCGTCCTTCACCATGCGCTTGACCTCTTCCTCGGTGAGGCCGGAGCCTGCCTGGATCTTGATCTTCGCTTCCTTGCCGGTCGCCTTGTCCTTCGCGGCGACGTGCAGGATGCCGTTCGCATCGATGTCGAACGTGACTTCGATCTGCGGCATGCCGCGCGGTGCCGGTGGAATGTCGGTCAGGTTGAACTGGCCGAGCGACTTGTTGCCGGAGGCTACGTCGCGCTCGCCCTGCAGCACGTGGATCGTGACCGCCGTCTGGTTGTCGTCCGCGGTCGAGAACACCTGGTGCGCCTTGGTCGGGATCGTGGTGTTCTTCTGGATCAGCTTCGTCATCACGCCGCCGAGCGTCTCGATGCCGAGCGAAAGCGGCGTCACGTCGAGCAGCAGCACGTCCTTGACGTCGCCCTTCAGCACGCCCGCCTGGATCGCGGCGCCGACCGCCACCGCCTCGTCGGGATTGACGTCCTTGCGCGGTTCCTTGCCGAAGAACTCCTTCACCTTGTCCTGCACCTTCGGCATGCGCGTCATGCCGCCGACCAGGATCACGTCCTGGATGTCGGTCACCTTGACGCCCGCGTCCTTGATCGCGATCCGGCACGGCTCGATCGTCTTCTCGATGAGATCGTCGACGAGCGACTCGAACTTGGCGCGCGTGATCTTCATCGTCAGATGTTGCGGCGCGCCCGAGGACATCGCGATGTACGGCTCGTTGACCTCGGTCTGCTGGCTCGAGGAAAGCTCGATCTTCGCGCGCTCGGCCGACGACTTCACCCGCTGCAGCGCGATCGGGTCCTTCGCCAGGTCGACGCCGCTCTGCTTGCGGAACTCTTCCACGAT
>DASUMM010000125.1:0-3782 GCA_036277655.1 Burkholderiales bacterium
GGTGCTCGGAGTGATAGCACTTGACGCCCTGCCCCGCGCCGTAGCCCTGGTCGATCGGTCCCCACGCCGCCATGAACGCCGGGAAGGTACCCATGTACTGCACCGGGGTGCCGCCGCCGCCGGTCGAGGTCGCAAGGCGCGGGAAGCCTTCCTCGTTGAGCAGGCCCTTCGCGCGGACCTCGCGCAGCTTCGCGCCGACGATGTCGAGCGCCTCGTCCCAGGAGACCGGCACGAAGCGCGGATCCTCGCCCTTGCCTTTCACGGGGTTGGTGCGCTTCATCGGCTGGCGGATGCGGTTCGGGTTGTACGTCTTCTGGATCAGGCCGTAGGCCTTCACGCAGACGCGCCCGCCGCCGGGATGCTCGCCGCGGATGTCGAAATTGGACTCGATGCGCGTGGCGACGCCGTCCTCGACCTCGACCTTCATCAGGTCGGGCCCGGCCACGCACTGGTAGCAGAAGATCGGCACCTTCTTCTTGCTCATCGCCGCGATTATCCGGTGGTTTGCGCCCTAGCGCAGCGCCTTACGCATCATTTGGTGCGGAATCCCGGCGTCGTCGTACTCCGAGCCTTCTTCGGCAAACCCGTGCTTGCGGTAGAACGGGATCGCATGCGATTGGGCGGAAAGAAGGATTTCGCGGTCACCGCGTGAGCGCGCCGCGGCGATCAGGCTTTGCAGGATGGCGCCTCCTGCGCCGCATCCGCGCCACGCTTTCAGCACTGCCATCCGCCCGATGTGGCCATCCGGCAGCAGCCTGCCGGTCCCGATTGCCTCGCCTGCGGGCGAATAGGCAAGCGCGTGGAGGGAGCGCGGATCGAACTCGTCCACTTCCATCTCGAGCGGCACGCGCTGCTCCTCGACGAAGACGGCGAAGCGGATCCGGCTCGCTTCGCTTCGCGCCTCCTCCCAGCTCCGCAGCTCGATCCGCATCGTGAAAAGTATAATTGGCGACGATGAAAAGCCTCTGGAGCGATGTCGAGGCCGCGCAGTTCCCCGGCCCGCTCGGTCCGCGCGTCTACTCGTCCCGCCTCCTCGGCCGCGACAAGTCGCTCGTGCTGCATGGCGGCGGCAACACCTCCGTCAAGCTGAAGGAAAAGGATCTCTTCGGCGAGGAGCGCGAGGTGCTCTACGTGAAGGGAAGCGGCTGGGATCTCGAGTCGATCGAGCCGGCCGGCTTCACGCCAGTCGATCTCGCTTATGCGCAGCGACTCGCAGCGCTGCCTGCCCTCACCGATCCGCAGATGGTCGGCGAGCTGGCGACCCACACGCTGCGTGCGGGTGCGCCTGCGCCGTCGGTGGAGACGCTGCTGCATGCGCTGTTGCCGTACAGGTACGTCGACCATACGCACGCCGATGCTTTCCTGTCGATCTCGAACTCTCCGCACGGCGAGCAGCGCATTCGCGAGCTGTATGGCGATTCGGTGGTCGTGGTTCCGTATGTGATGCCGGGATTCGACCTCGCTGTCGCGTGCGCCCGCGAATACGAACGGCAGCAGGGCGCGAACACGATCGGGATGCTGCTTCTTTCGCACGGCGTGTTTTCGTTCGGCCGGGACGCCAGGGAATCGTACGAGCGGATGATCCGCCTGGTTTCGATGGCCGAAGAGTTCCTTGCATCGAGGAAGGCATGGGCGATCAGCCCACCGCAGATGGAGTCGGCTTTCTGCGGACGCCAGGACATTGCCCATTTGCGGCGTGACGTAAGCGCCGTTGCCGGCTGTCCGATGGTCGTGCGCTTGAGCGACAAGACGAAGCTCGCTTCATTCGCCAAGCACCCGGAGGTAGCGAAGATCTCGCAGCGCGGGCCGGCCACGCCGGATCATGTGCTGCGCACCAAGCCCTGGCCGATGATCGGACGCGACGCGGCAGCGTTCGCCGCCGGCTACCGCGCATATTTCGAGCGCAATGCGCCGCTCGCGAAAGAGCCGAAGACGATGCTGGATGCGGCGCCGCGCATGGCGCTGGACGCCGATTTCGGTTTCGCCGCGATCGGCCGCACCGCGCGCGACGCGGCGATCGTCGAGGATCTGTACGAGCACACGGTGGAGGTGATCCTGCGCGCCGAGGCCCTCGGCGGCTGGCAAGCGCTCGACGAAAAGCACATCTTCGATGTCGAGTATTGGGACCTCGAGCAGGCGAAATTGAGGAAAGCCGGGGCGGTGCCGCCGTTTGCCGGCGAGGTGGCGCTGGTGACCGGCGCTGCGTCCGGCATCGGCAAAGCGTGCGTCGATTCGTTCCTCGCTCGCGGCGCCGCGGTGATCGCGCTCGACATCAACCCGACGGTGCAGACGCAGTGGAAGCGTCCCGACGTGGCGGGCTTCCAGTGCGACCTGACGATCGTCGAGGAGCTGCGCGAATGTCTCGATCGCGCGATCCGCCGCTTCGGCGGCCTCGACATGGTCGTGCTGAACGCCGGGATCTTTCCTTCCTCGGCAGCGATCCAGGACATTGCGCGCGACGCCTGGCGCTCGGCGATGACCGTCAACGTCGAAGCGAGCCTGCACGTGCTGCAGGCGTGCCATTCGCTGCTCTGCCTCGCCCCGAGCAAGGGGCGCATCGTGGTGATCGGCTCGCGCAATGTTCCGGCTCCGGGGCCGGGTGCGGCCGCCTACTCCGCTTCCAAGGCTGCGCTCACGCAGCTCGCCCGCGTGGCCGCGCTCGAATGGGCAAAGGACGGCATCCGGGTGAACTCGATCCATCCCGACTCGGTGTACGACACGGCGCTGTGGACCGAGGATCTGCTGGCAAAGCGCGCCGCTTCCTACAACATGACCGTCGAGCAATATCGCCGCAAGAACCTGCTGAAGACCGAAGTCTCGGCGAGAGACGTCGCCGAGCTGGCGGCCGAGATGTGCGGGCCGCTCTTTGCGAAGACGACCGCGGCGCAGGTGCCGGTCGACGGCGGCAACGAAAGAGTGATCTAGTGGCGGTCGAGACGATGCGCTGGCGCGGCAACGCGCTCGAGCTGCTCGACCAGCGCCTGCTTCCCGAGCGCACCGAGTACGTCGCCTGCCGGACTGCGGCGGAAGTCGCGCAGGCGATCCGCGACATGGTCGTGAGAGGAGCACCGGCGATCGGCTGCGCAGCCGCATTCGGCGTCGCGCTTGCGAAAGGGGGGCCGGAATCCTTCGAGATTCTCGCCAGGAGTCGTCCGACGGCGGTGAACCTTTTCTGGGCGCTCGAGCGCATGAGGAGGGCGCAGGATCTCGAGGCCGAGGCGGTCGCGATCTACGAGGAAGACATCGCTGCAAATCGTGCGATCGGCAAGCATGGAGCGACGCTCGTTCCCGACGGGGCGCGCGTGATGACCTACTGCAATGCCGGTGCGCTCGCGACCGCCGGATACGGCACGGCGCTTGGCGTCGTGCGCGGCGCGATCGAGCAGGGAAAGCGCGTCTCGGTGATCGCCTGCGAAACGCGACCGTATCTGCAAGGCGCGCGCCTAACCGCCTGGGAATGCGTGCAGGACGGCATTCCGTGCACGCTGGTCGCCGACAACATGGCCGGGCATCTCATGAGTCGCGGCGAGATCGATGTCGTTGTGGTCGGTGCCGATCGGATCGCGGCAAACGGCGATGTTGCGAACAAGATCGGCACGTATCCGCTTGCGGTGCTGGCGCGTCGCCACGGGTTGCCGTTTCACGTCGCTGCCCCGCTCTCCACCTTCGACCCGGCCATCGAGGACGGCTCGAAGATTCCGATCGAGGAGCGCGGCGCCGACGAAATGACCGGCTATCGCGGCGCGCGCTGGGCGCCGCAAGGGGTTTTCGTCCGCAACCCG
>DASUMM010000126.1:0-8212 GCA_036277655.1 Burkholderiales bacterium
GTCAGCGGCGAGACTTCGAGCTTGCCGCCGGCGAGCTTGATCTCCGCTTTCAGATTCGCGACCTTCACGCGCCGCACGGTCAGCGCGCCGATCTCCGCCTTGCCGCTCACGGTCGGTCCTTTCAACGCGGAAAGGTCGAGCGGCTCGTTCGGGTTGGATTCCTTCTTCGATGGCGGGAAATAGCGATCGAGGTTCAAGCGATCGACATTGAGGCTGAAGTTCGCGGCCAGCGGATCGAACTTCGTTGCGCCGAGCTTGGCGAGGATCGTCGACTCGTCGAACCGGGTTGCGACCTCGAGCGCCGCGGTGTGCTTGTCGAGGTTCGCCGTGGCGCTGGCGTTGATCGGCAGCGTCACGGTCTTCTGCGGGATGCTCGGGCTCGTGATCGTCAGCTCGGCGACGATCTTCTGCGCCTCCCAGATCTGCGCTTTCAGGTTGCCTTTGAGCGGGGTGGAGAGCTTTCCCTTGACCGCGTTCGGCGCCACGGCCGCATCGAGGTCCAGTGTGATCGCCTTGATGGCAAGGGCTTCGGCCGAGCCCTCGACGCCGTCGAGCTTGAAGCGCGCATCGATGTTGCGGCTCGGCCCTTTCACCTTGAGGTCCGCCGTCACCGCCGCGCCGCCCGCCTTTCCCGGCGTGACCGAAAGCTGCGGCGCCGCGATGGCGATATTGAAGGCGTCCTTCTCGTAGTTTCCCTTCGCGGTAACCTGGAACTCGTTCGCCTGCAGCTCGCCTCGATCGGGATTCGCGGCAAGCGAGCCGGTCACGCGCCCGTCGAGGCCGCGCACCGGACCTGCGCTGCCGTTCACCTTGCCGTCGAGCTTGGCGAGCGCGAACGTGCCCTTGGCGAGATTCAGGCTCGCGGCGCCCTTCAACTCGGCGCGCAGGTCCGAATCCGGCCGCTTGCCGGTCACATGCGCGGAGAACGCGATGTCCGATGGCGTATCGTCTTCCAGGCGCCCGGTCTTCAGGCTGAGATCGTTCACGCGCAACTCCTGGCCGGTCGCTTCGTCCCGCCAGGCTATTTGCGCCCGCTCGATTCTCACCTCGTCGACGCGAATCTTGGGCCGCTCTTTATCTTCCTTCTTCGGTTTGTCGTCCGTTTTCGCGCCGGGCTTTGCAGCCAAGTCGGCGAAATTGAACGTGCCGTCCTTTGCCCGGACGACGTTCAACTTCAGGCCGCTGAGCGAAATCGCATCCACCGCCACCGCGTCGGAAAAGAGCGGCATGACGGCGACCGACACGTTCATCGATTCGAGCGAAGCAAACTCCTTGTCGCTGGCGCGCTCCGATAGCGTGGTCTTGCCGAGCGCCAGGCCGAGCTTCGGGAAGAGCGAGAGCTTCGGCACGCCTTCGATCACGAGCGTGCGCTGCCTTTCCTTCATCATCCCCTCGAGCCGGCTCTTGACGAACGCGCCGTCCACCACGAAGAGCGCCACTGAAATCGATACGATGGCGAGGAGCACGATCGCCCCGACGCCATAGCCGAGATATTTGAGAGCTTTCATTTCATAAGCGCCTGATGTTCGCGACGCCGAACGGCACATGCCCGGTGGCGACGTGCTTCTGCGCCGACTCGACATGCGCACGCTGGTCATCGAAGTAGATGTCCGGCTCGAACGCCTGCAGGAACGAGCCCTTCTCCAGCCCGCCGAGGAACATCGCTTCGTCGATCGAGATGTTCCAGTTCATCAGAGTGCGGACCGCGCGCTCATGCGCAGGCGCGCTGCGCGCCGTCACGAGCGCGGTGCGGATCCGCATCGGCACTGCAGTGCCGGAATCAGCCTGCAGGCGATGCAGCGCTTCGAGCAGCGGCTTGAATGGACCCGGCGGCAGCGGCCTGAGTGCGTGGACGATTTCGTGCCGCGTAAAGGCGTCGAGCCCGCCGGTCTGATAGATACGCTCGGCCTCGTCATCGAAGATCACCGCGTCGCCGTCGAAGGCGATGCGCACTTCATCGGCATGGCGGCCGGCCGCCTGCGCCGATTCCGGCAGCACGCGCGCGGCGGGGAAATTCGCCTCCAGTGCGCTCGCGACGTCGTTCTCGTTCGCCGACAGGAACAGGTTCGCCTTGAGCGAATCGAGATACCGGTACGGCGAGCGCCCGCGCGTGAAGACGCCGCGCTCGAGCTTCAGACCCGCCCGCTCGGCGGACTTGAACACCCGCAGGCCGGACACCGGATCGTTCTTCGAAAGGATCACCACCTCGACCCGCTGCGTCCCCGGCGTGTTGAACGCCAGCAGCTTTTTCACCAGGGGGAAGGCCACCCCTTCCTTGGCCGGGACGTCGAGCCTCGCGTATTGCTGCTCGATGTAGGCACGCTCGCCCGCAGCTTCGAACACCCGGTTTTCTTCTTCGAAGTCGAACAGCGCACGCGACGAAATAGCGACGACGAGCTTCCCTTCGAAGCTGAACGGCATCGTTCCAGTGTAGCGGAAAAGGGGTCAGGACCCTTTTCGCCAACACGGTCTTGAACCCCTTTTCCACCCTGCTGTCCAAACACCGACAGGTTCCGTCTGTTCGCAGCGACAACCGCCTTGAATCCCTTGGGGGCTGGCACGGTCAATGCATGCAGTGACTCCTTGAATCTTAAGGAGCATCTCATGCTGTACTGGGCGGCAGTGTTCTTTGTGATCGCAGTGATCGCCGCAGTGTTCGGGTTCGGTGGGATTGCCGCCGGTGCCACCGAGATGGCGAAGATCCTGTTCTTCATTTTCCTCGTCGTGTTCGTGGTGACGGCGATTCTCGGGTTGACGCGTCGCAGATAACGGAGGTCGACATGCAAATGCCATTCAACAGAGGTTCCAAGGTGGTTCCGGTTCGTCAGATTCGCAAGGCGAAGAATCAGTTGCTCGCGGATTTCAATTCGCTGCTCGAGGACGCCGAAGAGTTGTTGCGCTCCACTGCTTCCTCCTCCGGCGAAGCCGTTCATGGCGCCCGCAGCAAACTCGAAGACTCGCTGCAGCAGATGAAGACACGGCTGAGCGACGCGCAGTCTGCGATGGCGACGAGCTTCGATCGAACCGCCGCGGCAACTCAGGCCTATGCGCATGACAACCCGTGGAAGATCGCAGGTGCAGCGGCCGTCGTAGGACTGCTGATCGGCGCGATCGTCAGCATGAGGCGCTGACGCGAAGTCGGGGCTGGAGTCCGCGCTTCCCTCGGCACGCAACCTGCTTTGAAAGGATCAGGGTCACTGACTGAGAGGAGATCCTCCATGAATTCCAGGAATGCTCGAACGATCGCCGCGGTGGCTGCGAGCTTCGCTGCCGCCCTTCCGCTGCAGGCGAGCGCACAGCCGGATCGGACACCTGCCTCCTCGGTATACAGCTATCCCGCCACCGCCACCGAGCGCGGCACCGTAGAGTCCGTCGAAGTGGTGGCCGAGCGCGGCCGCAGCACCGGGGCCGGAGCCGTCATCGGCGGAATCGCCGGCGGCGCTGTCGGGAATCAGATCGGCAGCGGATCCGGGAATGCAGCGGCGACGATCGGCGGCATGCTCGGCGGAGCTTACGTCGGTAACGAGCTCGAGCGGCGCCGACGCAGCGATGAAACGTACCGGTTCAGCGTGCGCATGGACGACGGCTCGATCCGGACATTCACGCAGGACACGCCGGAGTTGCGCGTCGGCCAGCGCGTGCGCCTGAGCGACGATGGCCACATCGTTCCCTCCTGACCGTCGACTAGGGGCACCGATGAATCCGACCATGGTGAAGCAATGCAGCCATCCGCAGTGCCACTGCATGGTGCCTGGTACCACGCCGTACTGCAGCGATTCCTGCAGGACGACCGGGGCCGACGAAACCTGCAGATGCGGTCACGACGCTTGCGTTCACCAGACGCAGACGACGGAACGAGCCGCAGCCTCGCTGCGGCATTCGACCTGAGAACGAGAGGAAAACATTCATGAAATACAACGCGCGACAGTTCGACCTGAGCGGGCTCAAAGGCATTTCCGATGCCACGCTCGAGCAGCACTTCAAGCTGTACGAAGGCTACGTGAGCCAGACGAACGCGATCCTCGAGCGGCTGGCGGAGTTCACCAAGAGCGGCAAGCTCGATGAAAAACGCGTGCTTGAATTCTCCGAGCTGAAGCGCCGTCTGGGCTTCGAATACAACGGCATGGTGCTGCACGAGCTCTATTTCGGCAACCTGCGCAAGCAGGCCGATCGCGAGCCGCCGTCCGGATCGGCGTTCCGGGAAGCGGTGGAACGCACCTGGCACGGATACGCGAAGTGGGAAGCCGATTTCATCGGCGTCGGCAAGATGCGCGGCGTCGGCTGGGCGGTCTGCTACCAGGATCCGGCGAGCGGGTTTCTGTGCAACCAGTGGATCGAGTTGCATGAGGGCAACCACATCGCCGGATACACGCCGATCCTCGTCATGGACGTGTGGGAACACGCCTTCATGCTGGACTACGCGGTCAAGGACCGGCCGAAATACATCGAGGCCTTCTTTTCGAACATCGATTGGAGGGCCGTTGAATCGCGGCTCAGCGCTCGCCGTACCGCGGCGGCCGCCTGAGCTCAGTCAGGGAGTAACTTTTGCAGCAAGGAGATTCAAACCATGAATTGGGATCGTATCGAAGGCAACTGGAAGCAGTTCAAGGGCAAGGTCAAGGCCAAGTGGGGCAAGCTGACGGATGACCAGCTGGACGTCATCGCGGGCAACCGCGACCAGCTCGTCGGCAGGGTGCAGGAGAGCTACGGCATCGCGAAGGACGAGGCCGAGCGGCAAGTGAGCGATTGGGAACGCACCGCCGGCGACGAAATCGGTGCCGAGCCCCGGACGGCCAAGAAGACCGATCGCATGGCGTAAGCCGACGGCTCAAGGCCCGCAACGAAAGGGACAGGCTCTCCAGAAGCGTCTGTCCCTTTTTTTCGCATGCAGAACCAGCGCTGGTATTCGCATTTCGCCAGGCACGCCTCCCACGTCGCGGGACGGCCGGGCGTCTTCCTTTGTGCAGTACTCGTGATCGCCGCGTGGGCGGTCACCGGGCCGATCTTCGGCTTCAGCGATACGTGGCAGCTCGTCATCAATACCGGCACGACGATCATCACGTTCCTGATGGTGTTCCTGATCCAGAACACGCAGAACCGCGACACCGAAGCGCTTCACGTCAAGCTGGATGAGCTGATTCGGGCGACGAAGG
This sequence comes from Burkholderiales bacterium, assembly GCA_036277655.1. Taxonomy (GTDB): domain Bacteria; phylum Pseudomonadota; class Gammaproteobacteria; order Burkholderiales; family SG8-39; genus 2-02-FULL-66-14. The sequence goes on from DASUMM010000126.1 coordinate 5,154, forward strand.
GGGCGAAGAACGCCCTGATCGACCTCGAGGAGCTGGGGGACGAGAAGCTCGAAGCTTTCCGCGAGGAATATCGCGCGCTCGCCACGGCGGCGCGCAAGCGGAGCAAGACCAAACAGAAATAGCCTGGGTCCTGACCCCTTATTTTTCGTTCAATACGAACGGATTGAAGTCCGTGTCGCGGTCGTAGTAATCCTCGTGTTCGGCGCGCTTGAGCGCTCCGACGATTGCGTACGTGACCGGGGTGAACACCACTTCCACCAATACCTTGGCGAAGAACTGAAAGAGCATCACGGCAGGCAACTTGTCGTCCGGGATGATCCCGCTCCCATAGAAGGCGAGGGGATAGAAAAGCGCCGAATCGACCGCCTCGCCGGCGACGGTGGAGCCGATCGTGCGCGTCCAGAGCCAGCGTCCCTGCGTGAGCAGTTTCATCTTCGCCAGGACGTAGGAGTTGACGAACTCGCCGCAGAAGTAGGCGAACATCGAGGCGAGCACGATGCGCCAGGTGTTGCCGAACGCGATCTCGTACGCCTCCTGGTGCTTCCAGAAGGAAGCCGGCGGCAGCTGCACGACGATTGCCGCCATCACCGAAGCGAACGCGAGTGCGGCGAATCCGGACCAGATGACTTTTCTGGCGCGCGCGTAGCCGTAGACTTCGGTCAGGATGTCGCCGAAGACGTACGAGATCGGAAAGAACAGCACGCCGGCGCCGAACACCACCACGCCGAAAAGCGGCAGATCGATCTGCGCGATCTTCGCCGGGCCGATCAGGTTCGAGCAGACGAGCACCACGACGAACGCGACCATCACCACGTCGTAGTAGCGATACGTTCGCTGGGTTCTCGACGGCACGGCTCGCCCCTCTCGAATCGCGCGGGACCGGCATAATAGCCGAATGCTCTCGTACGAGTCGGTGCGCGATTTCCGGCTGGCGCAGCCGCCGGCCGATTTCATCGACGATCCGTATCCTTACTATGCGGCGCTGCGAGAGCATGACCCCGTGCATGCGCTCGACGGGAACTCGTTTCTCCTCACGCGCTACGAGGATGCGCTCGCGGTGTATCGCGATGCCCGCGCGAGCTCCGACAAGACGATCGAGTTCCGGCCGAAGTTCGGCGACTCGCCGCTCTACGAGCACCACACGACAAGCCTCGTCTTCAACGATCCGCCGCTTCACACCCGGGTGCGGCGCCTCCTCATGGGGGCGCTCAACCAGCGTGCGATCGCACGCATGGAGGCAGACGTGGTACGGCTCGTCGATGCGCTTCTGGCGCGCATGGCAGAGAAAACCGACGTCGACATCATCGAGGATTTCGCGGCACGCATCCCGGTCGAAGTGATCGGCAACCTGCTCGCCATCCCGCACTCCGAGCGTGGGCCGTTGCGCGGCTGGTCGCTGGCGATTCTTTCGGCACTCGAGCCTGCTCCGGCGAAGGATCTGCTCGAGCGCGGCAACCGGGCGGTGTCGGAATTCATCGACTACCTGCGGCTGCTGATCGCCGAGCGTCGCAAGAGCCCGGGCGACCCGGACGTCGATGTGTTGACACGACTGCTGCGCGGCGAGGGAAATGGCGAGCGGCTAACCGAGAAGGAGCTGCACCACAACTGCATCTTTCTGCTCAATGCCGGGCACGAGACGACGACGAACCTGATCGGCAACGGCACGTGGCTCCTGCTCTCACACCCAGCGGAACTCGCGAGGCTGCGTGCGGGTCCGGAACTGCTTTCGAGCGCGATCGAAGAGATGCTGCGCTACGAAGGGCCGATCCAGCTCAACAACCGCCGCCTGCTTGAGCCGATCGAGCTTGGCGGAAGACCCTTGCCCGCGGGCAGCTTCCTCACGATTGCGATTGGCGCCGCGAATCGAGACCCGGCGCAGTTCGCCGATCCGGATCGCTTCGACGTAGCGCGCAACCCGAACCGCCACGTCGCTTTCGGCCAGGGCGCGCATGCCTGCGCCGGCATGAACGTGGCGAGGATGGAAGCGCGCATTGCGTTCGGGCGGATGCTCGCGCGCTTTCCGCGTCTCGAGCTTGCCGGCGAGCCGGTGCGCGACCGAAGGATTCGCTTTCGCGGATTTCGCTCACTGCCGGTGCTCGCGAAAGCTTGACTCGCTGCACCCACCTGCAGGAGCACACCTGCTCCTTCCCGTGGCTCGCGTCTACTTGCGCCGCCGCGGATCCCGCTGCAATTCGCGCAGGCGCTCAAGTGCCTCGGGCGTTCCCTTCAGCTCGACGAGCGGCCGAAGCTCTTCAAAAACAAGATTCCAATCGAGCTTCGCATGATTACGGATCGCGACCGACTCGACGTCGAACCAGTCAAGCGTCCTTCCGGCAAACGCCTTCAGCACGATCAAGTCCTCGGCGGAGCAGGTGCGCAGCACGCTTCCCGGCGAGATTTCCCATTCGCTGGAGCGGGCTACGCAGCGCTCCTCGAACGGGAGCGCGCCGAGCGAAATATCAAGCTCAACTCCTCCGGCAGTCCGCAGAAGCAGCACGCGGTTACGCCTTGCAAATTCGCGCGCATCTGGCAACCGAGGCTGAAAAAGCGACAGCAGGCGCTCGATGACGGCCGGCTCGCTGCCGAACGGGCACAAGAGCGTTATATCAACATCCTGCGTTAACCGCGGTTTTCCCCATCGCTGGACGGCGAGGCCACCGATGATGCAAAAGCGTTCCCCGTGGCGCTGGAGGACCTTTTGGACCTCGAGGGCCGCCCCGAGGACGGTATCCATCAACCCGGATGCAGCTTGGCGAACCAGCGTTGCTGCTCGACGAGACCCGAGTCTTCAGGATCCCGCGCCTCCTCTCGCAGTGGAAAGGTCAGCAGATCCACGGCGGCCCGTCTCGCCTCCTCATCGGTCATCTGCTCGAGTTCGCGGCGCTCGATCTCGGCCAGCTCTTCGCCGGCGATCTTCCAAGTCTCAACCCATTTTCGCTGCAATGCGTCGCTCATGAGGGATTTTAGCCTCGTGGCGCTCCCATGATGCGCTGCCCGAGGGCTGCACGGAGTTCCCGATCCGCGCGCAGCAGCAGCTCCTCGGTCGTCCTCCAGTCGAT
>DASUMM010000127.1:0-2370 GCA_036277655.1 Burkholderiales bacterium
CTTCGTGCGCCAGGCCGCCGAGCGCAAGACGCAGATAGTCTCGCACTGCCGAAGGGGACGAAAGCACGGCGCTTGTGCCCAGGTCCTCGCGCAGGCAGCGCTTTGCGACCTCGAGTACCGCGGCGAGCTCTGCCCTTTTTGCGCTGCCCAACCCTTTCACCCCGGGTGGGGGGCGCTCGGCGCGCAGCAAGGGCGCGAGGCCTCCGGCGCCGGCGAGCAGCTCCCGCGCGATGTCGAGCGCGCTCTTTCCGCGCACGCCGGTGCGCAGGAAGATCGCCAGCAGCTCGGCGTCGCTGAGCGCAGCCGGGCCCAGCGCCAGCAGCCGCTCGCGCGGCCGCTCTGCGAGCGGCCAGTCGGTAATCGCCATCGAGCCCCCGATCCCCTAGAATTCCCGCTCCCCGTTCAACGCGCCTGCCTTGGGCGACGATGACATTGAAGGGCAAGCGAATCCTGCTCGGCCTGACCGGCGGCATCGCAGCCTATAAGGCAGCGGAGCTCGCGCGGCTGTTCATGAAATCCGGCTGCGACGTGCGAGCAGTGCTGACGGCCGCTGCCGAGCGCTTTGTTGGCGCCGCGACCTTGCAGGCCTTGACCGGGCAAACCGCTTGGACCGATCTGTGGGACCCGCGTGTGCCGGACAACATGGGTCACATCGAGCTTTCGCGCGACCGCGACCTGATCCTCGTCGCTCCGGCGAGCGCCGATTTCCTCGCCAAGGTTGCCCATGGCATCGCCGACGATCTGCTCTCGACGCTGGTGCTCGCGCGTCGATCGCCGTTGATGGTTGCGCCGGCGATGAACGTGGAGATGTGGCAGAACCCCGCGACGCAGCGCAACGTGCGCGCTTTGCGCGAGGACGGAATCGGCATCCTTGGCCCTGCGGCCGGTGACCAGGCCTGCGGCGAAACCGGCCTCGGCCGAATGCTCGAGCCGCGCGACATCCTGCGCGAAGTGGAAGCGTTCCTGCAGCCGAGCCAGGCGCTTTCGGGCAAGCAGGTGCTGATCACGGCGGGTCCGACCGAAGAGCCGATCGATCCGGTGCGAATGATCACCAACGCGAGCTCGGGGAAAATGGGCTTCGCGGTGGCGCAGGCGTGCCGCGAAGCCGGTGCGAACGTCAGGCTGGTGAGCGGCCCGGTCTCGCTCCCGACGCCGGCGGGCGTCGCACGCACCGATGTGCGCACCGCGGCCGAGATGTTCGAAGCGGTCAAGTCGGCGGCGCCGGATTCCGACGTGTTCTTTGCGGTGGCTGCGGTGTCGGATTACCGCGTGGCGAATCGCGCCCCGCAGAAGATCAAGAAGAACGGCGGCAAGGCAATGACGCTCGATCTGGTCGAGAACCCCGACATCCTCGCCTGGGTGGCGGCGAGGAAGAACCCGCCGTTCTGCGTCGGCTTCGCCGCCGAGAGCGAAAACCTGAGCGCCTATGCGAAGGAAAAGCGGGCGAAGAAGCGCGTGCCGCTGCTCGCAGCGAATCTCGCCGGCGAAGCGCTCGGCTCCGAGCAGAATTCGCTGACGCTGTTCGACGATCGCGGCGAGCATCCGCTCGGGCGCGGGCCCAAGCTCGAGCTCGCGAGGAAGCTCGTCGCGCACGTCGCCGGCATGCTCCCGACCAAACGCTAGCGTGCGCAAGCTCGACGTCAAGGTCCTCGATGCGAGGATCCGCGAAAGCATGCCTGCGTACGGCTCGAAAGGCGCCGCGGGTCTCGATCTGCGCGCCTGCATCGATGCGCCGCTCTCACTCGAGCCGGGCGATGCGAGCCTCGTGCCGACCGGCATCGCGATCCATCTCGGCGATCCGGAATACGCCGCGCTCGTGTTGCCGCGCTCGGGGCTCGGCGCGAAGCATGGCATCGTCCTCGGCAACCTGGTCGGGTTGATCGACTCCGACTACCAGGGACAAATCTTCGTCTCGGCGTGGAATCGCGGAAAGGCGGCCTTCACGATCCAGCCCCTGGAGCGGATCGCGCAGATGATCATCGTGCCGGTGCGCCAGGTCGAGTGGAACCTCGTCGACGATTTCGAATCGTCGAGCCGCGGCGCGGGCGGGTTCGGCTCTACCGGGAAAGCGTAGCGCTCTCGCGCAGGCGATCGGCGCGCGCGGCGAGGCGCGGATCGATTTCTTGTGCGAGCGTCGCAAACGAGGAGGGCGCTTCGCGCCAGAAGAGGTCATCGACCTGCGCGAGAACCGGCGCATCGACGACCAGCGTCGCGAGTTTCTTGTAGAGCAGCGCCTCGTCGTGCCGCTCGCCGAGCAGTTGCGGCGGAAAGCGCTCGATTGGCCCATGCGCGTTCAGAAGCGTCGCGGCGGTCTTCGGCCCGAGGCCGGGGATCCCCGGATAGCCGTCGGCGCTGTCGCCGACGAGCGCA
>DASUMM010000128.1:0-9809 GCA_036277655.1 Burkholderiales bacterium
GCCCCGGCGGGCAACGTGGCGCGTGGCTACCGGGCCATCGCGGTTGCTCCGTTGCTCCGAGAGAATCATGTATTGGGCGGGCTCGGCGTGACCTCACTCGAGCCGGGCGCGCTGACGGAAAAGCAGATGGAGCTGCTGCAGACCTTCGCTGACCAGGCGGTCATCGCGATCGAGAACGTGCGGCTGTTCAAGGAGTTGCAGCAACGCACCGAAGCGCTGACGAACTCCGTGCAGCAGCTCACGGCACTCGGCGAGGTCGGGCGGGCGATCAGCTCGACGCTCGATCTGGAGAAGGTGCTGAAGACGATCGTCACGCACGCGTTGCGGCTCACGGGGCTCGACGGCGGTGCCATGTATGAGTTCGACGAAGCAACGGAAGAATTTCACCTGCAGGCGTCGGAAAACATGGAGGAGGTGACCACCGCGATCCGCAATGCGCCGATTCGCAAGGGCGACGGCACGGTCGGCGCCACCGCCATCACGCTCCAGCCGATCCAGGTGCCGGATATCCTCGACGACAGCTACAAGAGCAGCCGCAAGGGGCTGCTGGTCGGCGCGGGCTATCGCGCGGTGCTCACGGTGCCTCTGCTGCGGGAGGGTCGAATCATCGGCGCGTTGTCGGTGACGCGAAAAGCTCCCGGTGCCTTCGCGCCGGAGGTCGTCGAGCTGCTGAAGACCTTTGCCACCCAATCGGCGATGGCGATCCAGAACGCGCGCCTCTTTCGCGAGATCGCCGAGAAGGGCCGCCAGCTCGAGGAAGCGAGCAAGCACAAGTCGCAGTTCCTCGCCAGCATGAGCCACGAGCTGAGAACGCCGCTGAACGCGATCCTCGGGTTCAACGAGATGCTGCTCGGCGAGGTCTACGGCGAGGTACCCGGCGACATGAAGGAGCCGCTCACCGACATTCAGTCGAGCGGCAAGCACCTGCTGCGCCTCATCAACAACGTGCTCGACCTCGCGAAGATCGAGGCGGGACGCATGGAGCTTGCGCTCGGCGACTATTCGGTGCACGACACCGTCGAGAGCGTGCGCTCGACGCTGCGGCCGCTCGCCGAGGCGAAGGGGCTCGATCTCATCGTCGATGTGCCGGCGGATCTTCCACTCGCGCACGGCGACAGTGGCCGCATCACGCAATGCCTGATGAACCTCGCCGGCAACTCGCTCAAGTTCACCAAGCAGGGCAGCGTCGGCATCTCGGTTGCGCTCGAGAACGGCACGCTGACGTGGAAGGTGCAGGACACCGGCATCGGCATTCCCGCCGACAAGATCGGCAGCCTCTTCACCGAGTTCAAGCAGACCGACGCGACGATCGCGAGCGAGTACGGCGGCACGGGCCTGGGGCTTTCGATCTCGAAGAAATTCATCGAGATGCACGGCGGCCGGATCTGGGCCGAGAGCGAAGTCGGGCAGGGTTCGAAGTTCATCTTCGAAGTGCCGCTACGCGCGGCGGACAAGGGGGCGGAGTGAGCGCAAAGACGATCCTGTACATCGAGGACAACGAGTTCAACCGCAAGATCGTGCGCGACCTGCTGAAGCGCACGAAGTACCAGCTCGTCGAAGCGCACGACGGCGAAGCGGGCGTCGCGAAGGCACTGGAAATCAAGCCGGACCTGATCCTGATGGACATCCAGCTGCCGAAAATTTCGGGGCTCGATGCGACCCGGCAGTTGCGGGCGCAGGAAGCGACACGAAGCACGCCGATCGTCGCCATCACGTCGTTCGCTCTCTCGGGAGACGACCAGAAGGCGAAGGAAGCCGGCGCTACGGCCTATCTGGCGAAGCCCTACAGCCCGTTCGACCTGCTCAAGGTGATCCGCAAGCTCTTGCCGGAGGAGTGATTCAGGAGCGCAGCACGAGCTCGGTCGAGAGTCCGCGCACGTCCATTTCGAAATCGAGCCCTTCGATCGGCGGCCGGCAGTAGTTCCACTCCAGCCCCGGGCCCGCTCGGCGCACGACGTCTTCGACCGGGAACGGGTAGCCGGTGTAGACCTGCACTGCGCTTGCGTTTTTCCAGGTGAAGCCGCCGAGTCCGCGCATCCTGCGCTCCATCGTGTCGAGCACGATCGACGTTTTGGCGCGCATACCTGCCTCCGACGTGTCGTTTCGCGCCACGATATCGTCCGGAAACTTGCCGCCCTCGGGCCACTCGCCGCTGCCTGCGACGACGAACGTGGTCGGCGAGCCTTCCCGCGGGACGGTGTAGCTGAAGGCATGGAAGGACGGTGCGCGCGGCGGGTCGAGCACCGGCGCGACGTTCGAGCGCGCGACCGGATTCACTCCCTCGCGAAACAGGCCCCAGTCCTCCAGCACCGCGACATAGCCGCGGTTGAAGTCTGCAAAGCCGTCGAACGAGAACGGCTTTGGCGAGCGCAGCTCGCAGGCGCACAGAGCGGTTTTCGGCCTGCCGAGCCGCTCCAGGTATGCAGCGATGAACTGGAACCCGCTTGCGAGCGGAAGCGGCTCGGCGAAGCGCGCCCGCTCGATCGCGAAGCCCGAGGCGGCGACCACGCCCTGCGAATACGGAAAGACCCCACGCAGGAAGGCGAACCCGCCGTCGGGAAATACGGACAATCCGCTCATGGATGACACTTTACCCGGGAAATCATGTTCAAATTTCGGCCCATGAAAAAGAACCGCCTGGGCGCGAGCGACCTCCACGTCACCGAGTTCTGCCTCGGCACGATGACGTTCGGCGAGCAGACGAACGAGGTCGAGGCGCACGCGCAGATCGAATGGGCGCTCGAGCGCGGCCTCAACTTCGTCGACACTGCCGAGATGTACCCGGTTCCGCCGCGCAAGCAAACCCAAGGGAGCACCGAGACCATCGTCGGCTCCTGGCTCGGCAAAAACCGCGCGCGCCGGGAAAAGCTCATCCTCGCGAGCAAGATCGCCGGCCCCGGGCGCCGCGAATGGATCCGCGGCGGCGAAAACCGCGTGTCGAAGCGGACCATTCCGTGGGCGATCGACGACAGCCTGAAGCGCCTGCAGACCGACTGGATCGACCTCTATCAGATCCATTGGCCGGAACGCTATGTGCCTTCGTTCGGCGCGTGGCAATACGATCCGTCCAAGGAACGCGACGCGGTGCCGATCCTCGAGCAGATCGAGGCGATGACGGCCGCGATGAAGGCCGGAAAAATCCGCGCCTACGGCCTTTCCAATGAAACGGCGTGGGGGCTTTGCGAGTTCGTGCGCATCGCGCGGGAGAACCACCTGCCGCTGCCGGCATCGGTGCAGAACGGATACAGCCTCGTCTCGCGGCTTTTCGACGGCGACCTGGCCGAAGCGAGCCGCCGGCTCGACGTGCCGCTCCTTGCCTACTCGCCGCTCGCGATGGGTCTCCTCACCGGAAAGTATCGCGGCAAGGAGTGGCCGCGCGAAGGGCGCCTCGCGCGCTTTGCCGATTTCGGCGAGCGCTACAAGCGTCCGCGGGTGCTGGCTGCGGCCGAGGAATACTGCAAGGTGGCCGACAAGCATCGCGTGCCGCTTGGCTGCCTGGCGCTTGCGTTTGCTCGCGAGCGCTTCTTCACCGCTTCGACGATTCTCGGCGCGACCACGCGCGCGCAGCTCGAGCAGATGTCTCCGTGGTTCGACTATGTCCTTCCGGCGGAGATTCGCGCCGACCTCGAGGCGGTCAACGTCGTGTATCCGAGCCCTGCTGCGCAGTAGCCGATGGCCGGGTGGCACGCGGGGACCCTCGTCGAGAACCGGCACTGGACGCCGGCGCTTTTCTCGCTGCGCGTCAGCGGCCCGCCGCTGCGTTTCCTCGCGGGCCAGTTCGTGCGGATCGCGCTCGACCTCGGCGGTCAGCGCATCGCACGGCCGTTTTCATTCGTCAATGCGCCAGGCGAGGAGCTGCTCGAGTTCTACGGCGTGATCGTCCCCCAGGGGCCGTTGTCGCCGCACCTGGCGCGCCTGCAGCCGGGCGATGCGCTCTTCTATGCCGACAATCCGTCCGGGTTCCTCGTCCTCGACGAGGTGCCGAGCGCCGAGGACCTGTGGATGCTCGCCACCGGCACCGGCATCGCGCCGTTTCTTTCGATTCTCGGCACGCCGGAACCGTTCCAGAAATATCGCCGGGTGATCCTGGTGCACGCCGTGCGCCACGCGCCGGAACTCGTGTATCGCGAGCGCATCGAACCGATCGAGCGCATGCACGGCGAACGCTTTCGCTACGTCACTTTCGTCAGCCGCGAACCCCATCCGGGATCGCTTGGCGGCCGCATCCCGGCTGCGATCCGCGACGGCCGGCTGGAAGCGGCCGCCGTGCCGATCGGCGCCGAGCGCTCGCAGCTGATGCTTTGCGGCAACCCGGACATGGTGAAGGACGCGACTGCGGCTCTCGCCGAGCGCGGTTTGCGTAAGCACCGGCGCCGCGCTCCCGGGCAGATCACGGTAGAGAACTTCTGGTGAGCGTGGCCCGGCGCCTCGCCTGGCTCGCGCTGCTCGTCCTCGCCGGCTGCGGGGTGCTGCGCTTCGCATACAACCATGCCGACGTCTTCCTGCGCTGGCAGCTTGGCCGCTACCTCGACGTTCACGGCGCCCAGAGCGAGGAACTCGATGCGCGCATCGCGAAATTCGTCGCCTGGCACCGGGCGAACGCGTTGCCCCAGTACGCCGGGCTGCTCGCCGATGCAAGCAAGCGGATCGAGCGCGGCCTCTCGCAGCAGGACCTTGTTTGGGGTTACGATTCGGTGCAGGCGCAGATCCGGGAGGGGGTGCGAGTCGGCGCAGCCGACATCGCCGACCTGCTCGATCGCCTGACGCCCGAGCAGATCGAGCATCTGGAACGCAGGTTCGCGGAGGACAACCGCAAGTTTGCCCGGGACAACCTCAAGGGAAGCGACGAGGAGCGACGCCGGCGGCGTGCCAAGCGGAACATCGATCGACTCGAAGAATGGCTCGGCGAACTGAACGAAGGGCAGATCGAGCGCGTGCGGCGCTACAGCGATGCGGCGCCGTTCTCCGACGCCCACCGCGACCGCGAGCGCAAGCGCTTGCAATCGGAATTGCTGGCGATGATCCGTGCCCGCGAGGCAACAGCGCGCCTCGCCGCATGGGCCGCCACCTGGGAGTCCCGGCGTGAGCCGGCGCATGCCGCGGTAGTGCGCGCGCAACGGATGGAATATTTCGCCATGCTGCTCGATCTGGAAAAGAGTCTCACTGCGGCGCAGCGCGAATCGGTGCAGCGGCGCATGCGCGAACTGACCGCCGACTTCCAGCGTCTCTCGCGCAAGTGAACGAAGCGGAAAAGGCCGTCTCTGTGCCGGCCGCGAACGCCGGCTATGCCGGGCGCACGCGCACCACGCATCTGGAATACGAGGCGGTGCTCGCCAACGCTTCGGTCGGCATCGCCTTCACGCGCGACCGCCGCTTCTTCCTCTGCAACCCGAAGTTCGCCGAGATGTTCGGCTGGAAACCCGACGAGCTGATCGGCCAGGAGGGCGCGGTCGTTTATCCGTCGTCGGAAAGCTACGAAGAACTCGGCCGCATCGCGGTGCCGGTGCTCTCGGCCGGCCAGCGGCTCGAGGTCGAATGGGAGATGCGCCGCCGCGACGGCAGCCTCTTCCCGTGCGCGATCATCGCCAAGGCCATCAACAGCGCGACGCTGCAGCAGGGAACCGTTTGGATTGCGCAGGACATCACCGAGCGGCAGAAGCAGCGCGACCGCCTCGAGCAGGTGATGCGCGAGCAGGAGGCGATCCTGAATGCGGCCTCGATCGGCATCGCGTTCATCCGCGACTATCGCCTCGCGCGCTGCAACCGGCGCATGGAGGAGCTGTTCGGCTACGCGCCGGGCGAGCTGATCGGGCAGAGCACGGCGCTGCTGTGGCCGTCGCCCGAAGAGTTCGAGCGGCAGCGGCCGGACATCAGGCGCCAGCTTGCGTCCGGCCAGACGTACGCCGCCGAGCACCAGTTCCGCCGCAAGAACGGCACCACGCTCTGGTGCCGCATCAGCGGCCGGGCGATCGACCCGGCGATGGTCGACCAGGGCGCGATCTGGACCTGCGACGATGTCACCGAGCAGCGCGCCGCACGCGAGGCGCTGGAAGCTTCGCGGGCGCAGCTCGAGCGCTCGGTGAACGAGCGCACTGCGGCGCTGCAGAGCATGAACCAGGCGCTCGAGATGGAGGTCGGGGAGCGCAAGCTCGCGGAGCTGCGCGCGCAGTACCTCGCCGACCATGATGCGCTCACCAACCTGCCGAACCGGCGGCTGCTGGAAGACCGCCTGACGCAGGCGCTCGCGCTCTCCGAGCGCAACCGCAAGCAGACCGCGGTGATGTTCATCGACCTCGATCGCTTCAAGGCGATCAACGATTCGTGCGGGCATGCCGCGGGCGATGCGGTGCTGAAGGAAGTATCGCAGCGCCTGTCCAAGCAGCTGCGCACCGGCGACACGATCTGCCGCGTCGGCGGCGACGAGTTCGTCGTCGTGCTGCCGCAGATCACCCGCCTTTCCGACATCGCGCACGTCTCGCAGAAGATCATCGAGACGGTGTCGCAGCCGGTCACCGTGGACGAGCAGGACCTGCAGGTCTCGCCCTCGATCGGCATCGCGATTTTCCCCGACGACGGTCGCGACGCCGAGACGCTGATCCGCAATGCCGATGCGGCGATGTACCACGCGAAGGAAACCGGGCGCGCGAACTACCAGTTCTTCACCGAGCAGATGAACCTCGCCGCGACGCGGCGCGTGCAGCTCGAAAACGACCTGCGCAGCTCGCTGCAGAACCAGGAGCTGCGGATGTTCTACCAGCCGGTGATCGAAATCGGCTCCGGCAGCATCGTCGGCTACGAGGGGCTGCTGCGCTGGCAGCACCACTCGCGCGGGCTGATCTCGCCGGCCGACTTCCTGCAGCTCGCGGAAGACACCGGGCTCATCCTGCGCATCGGCGACTGGGTGCTCGGCGCGGTCTGCCGCTGGGGCGCGTTGAGCCCGCTCGCGCGTGGCCTTGCCGTCGGCGTGAACCTTTCGGCGCGCCAGTTCGCCGACCCCAAGCTCGTCGACATCGTCGAGCGTGCGATCGGCGAATCCGGGCTGGCGCCCGAGCGGCTCGAGCTCGAAGTGTCCGAATCGACGGTGATGCAGCACAGCGAGCCGGCCATGCAGACGCTGAAGAAGCTGAAGATCCTCGGCGTGACGCTCGTGATCGACGACTTCGGCACCAGCTATTCGAGCCTCGTCAACCTGAAGCGCTATCCGGTGCAGAAGCTCAAGATCGACAAGTCGCTCATCGGGGCGACGCCGGGGGATGCCGACTCCAACGACATCGTCGTCGCGATCGTCGACCTTGCGCATGCGCTCGGCCTGAAGGTCGTCGCCGAAGGCGTCGAGACCGAGGCGCAGGAGACGCTGCTGCGCGAGAGCGGCTGCGACTACATGCAAGGCTACCGCTCCGGCCCGCCGATGGACCCGGCGGCCGCCGAGAGAAGCGCCTGAGCTAGAGCCACCGCGCGGCCCACCAGGCGAGGGCTGCCGCGCAGGCGATCCAGATCGCAACGATGACGACGGCCGCCGTACGGCTGGTCGGTCGCTCGAGCGTCGCCTCGGCGCGCTCGCGTGCATCGTCGAGAACCCCCTTCGGCATGAGGCGCACGACGATCCAGATCGCTGCCGGCAGCAGCAGCAGGTCGTCGAGGAGGCCGAGCACCGGGATGAAATCCGGGATGAGGTCGATCGGCGAGAGCGCATAGGCCACGATGGCTGCCGCGATCAGCTTGGCATACCACGGCGTGCGCGGGTCGCGCGCTGCATAGTAGAGCGCAAGCGATTGGCGCTTCAGGCTGCGCGCCCACTCGTTCAGCGTTCCCACCCAGGGCCTTCAGATCGCGCGGCCGCGCTTCTTTCGCAGCAGTTCCTCGGTGCCCTTGATGTTCATCTCGACCCCGAGCATGTTCGGATTCACTTCGAGCGCGCGGCGCCACCATTCGAGCGCGCTTCCGTACTCCTCGAGCCGGAAATAGACCTGCCCGAAGCCCGAAAGCGCGCCGAAGTGCCACGGATTGCGCTTCACCACCTCGGCGCAGTCCTCGAGCGACTTGCGGTATTCGCCCGCAAGGTAATGCACCGTCGCGCGCTTGTTCCAGCCTTCCGCGAAGCCGGGGTTGCGGCGGATCACCTCGCTGAACGTGGCAATCGCTTGCGCATGCGCACCGGACTGCATCTGCTCGACGCCCGTCGCCATCAGCCGGTCGATCTCGGCGTTGCCCGAGCGGCTCCACAGCAGCCACAGGCCCTGCTCGGCGAATCCGCGCACGAATGCGCTTTCGTCGCGCAGGCGCTTCAACAGCAGCGGCTGGTCGTCCATCGTGCCGTGGTTCGCCATCCACACCACCGCCTCGGCGCGCCGCTCGGTCTGCGAATCCTCGAGCGCCGCGAGCGCCTCGCCGCGCGACTGCGGCGCGGGGAATGCCGGCATCGCGGCGGCTGTTAAAGTAACTGCGATCGCGAGAATCAGGAGACGCTGATGCAGGCCGCGCATGCATTGATCATAGCTTTTTTCCTCGCTGCGTCTGCCGCCGCCGACCCCGGGGATTCGGGCCGGCCCGAAGGGGCGGCGAAGGACCCGGTGCTGGAAAAGGTCGCCGCGGCTGCCGAGCGCAAGGACTGGCCGGCAGCGCAGGCCCTGCTGCGCGATGCGCTCGCCGCCGATTCGCGCAACGCCGATTACCACAACCTGTACGCGTATGCGATCCGCAGGAGCGACAAACCCAACCTCGACCTCGTGTTCAAGCACTATAACGAGGCGCTGCGCATCGATCCGAAGCATCGCGGCGCGCATGAATACATCGGCGAGGCTTATCTGATGATTGGCAACGCCGCGAAGGCGAAGGAACACCTTGCCGCGCTCGACCGGCTTTGCTTCTTCGGCTGCGACGAGTACGCGAAGCTGAAGAAGGCGCTGGCCGAGTTCGAAGCGAAGAAGAAGTAGCGTGCGTCCGAACTTCGTCTTCCTTTTCGCCGACGACCTCGGCTACGCCGACCTCGGCTGCTATGGCGGCCGAAGCGATTGCTCGCCGCACGTCGACCGCATGGCGGGGGAGGGCCTGCGCTTCAGCAACGGATACTCGAATTCGCCCGTCTGCTCGCCCACTCGCTTCGCGCTGATGACCGGGCGCTGGCAATACCGGTTGCGCGGAGGAAACGACGAGCCGATCGCGAGCCGCCATCGAGGAAACCCCGTGCTCGGCTTGCCGCCGGAGCACCCGACGCTGGCATCGATCCTGCGGGACGCCGGGTACGCGACCGCGCTTGCCGGCAAGTGGCACCTCGGGTTCCTGCCGCATTTCGGGCCGCTGAAGAGCGGATACCAGGAATTCTTCGGCCCGATGAGTGGCGGCGTCGACTACTTCACGCATCGCGATTCGGCCGGCGTGCACGACCTGTACGAAGCCGAGGAAGAGATCGAGCGACAGGGCTACCTGACCGATCTGATTTCCGACCGCGCGACGCAGTTCCTCGAGCGCCGCAAGGGACGGAAGGAGCCGTTCCTGCTCTCGGTGCACTACACGGCGCCGCACTGGCCGTGGGAGACGCGCGACGACGACGCGCTGGCGCCGGAGGTGAAGGACAACCTGTTCCACCTGCACGGCGGCAACATCCACACCTATCGCCGCATGATCCATCACATGGACGAGGGCATCGGGCGGGTGCTGGCGGCAGTGGACGCGGCAGGCATCAGGGAGAACACGCTCGTGGTGTTCACGAGCGACAACGGCGGCGAGCGATTCTCCAATTCGTACCCTCTGGAGGGTCGCAAGATGGACTTGCTGGAGGGCGGCATTCGCGTGCCGTACATCGTGCGATG
>DASUMM010000129.1:0-7517 GCA_036277655.1 Burkholderiales bacterium
CCAGGAACGCTTCGACGTCGGGCTTGCGCATGCCGAGGTCGCACGAGCAATAGACGGCCGAGAAAGGCGCCAGCAGCGCGCGATAGCGCGGCTCCCAGTGCGCCATATGCGCTCGGTTCGTGTTCGAGAAGACGTAAAGCGGATGCAGGCGCGCCAGCCGCTCGAGCAGCGCCTGCATGCCCGGCACCGGCGCGCCGAAGATGCGATTCCAGCCGGCAAGCAGCTCCTCGTCGGAGAGTGCGAGCCCCAGCGCGCTGCGCAGATGCTCGCAGTACTCGTGCAGCTCGATCGCGCCGCGCTCGTGCGCTTCATAGTGCGCATCGAACGTAAAACGCGCCGCGAGCTGGGCGGTGGGAAGGCTGGCAGCGCTCGCCCACGCCTTGAAGATGCGATCGAAATCGACCTCGATCACCACGCCGCCAAGATCGAACAGCAGCGCGTCCACCTCCCGGGACGAACTCAACGATGCCGGAACGACGGCTTGCGCTTTTCCACGAACGCCGCCATGCCCTCTTTCTGGTCGGCGAGCGAGAACGATGCGTGGAAGAGACGCCGCTCGAAGCGCACGCCTTCGGCGAGCGGCATCTCGTAGGCCTGGTTGACCGCCTCTTTCGCCATCATCAGCGCCGGCACGGAGAACGCGGCAATCTTCGCCGCCACTGCTCGCGCCTCCTCGAGCAGCTTCGCATCCGGCACCACGCGCGACACCAGGCCCGCGCGCTCGGCTTCCTGTGCATCCATCATGCGCCCGGTGAGGATCAGGTCCATCGCCTTCGCCTTGCCGATGGCGCGCGGCAGGCGCTGGGTGCCGCCGGCGCCCGGAAACGTGCCGAGATTGATCTCCGGCTGGCCGAATTTCGCACTCTCCGCGGCGACAATCACGTCGCACATCATCGCCAGCTCGCAGCCGCCGCCGAGCGCATAGCCGGCCACCGCGGCGATCACCGGCTTGCGGATCGAGCGCAGGTGCTCCCAGTCGCGCGTGATGTAATCGGCGCTGTAGACGTCGATGAAGTTCCAGTCCTTCATCGCCGCGATGTCGGCGCCGGCGGCAAACGCCTTTTCGCTGCCGGTAATGAGGATGGCGCCGATGCCGTCGTCGGCATCGAACGAACGCAGCGCCGCGCCGAGTTCCTGCATCAGCTTCGCGTTGAGCGCATTCAGTTGCCGCGGCCGATTCAGCGTGATGACGGCAACGCGGTGGTCGACCTCGGTGAGGAGAAATTCGTAGTTCATGGTTTCCTTGTCGGATGTGAAGAATTGGGCGCCAGCGGTGTGGAAAACTTGCGCGATTCTAGTGCCTGGAGACGCTAGAATCGGCGCGACGAACGCGCCTCACGGGAGACACAGGGAGCGATGTCCGCAAGGCAGAGGGGCTTCACGATCATCGAGGTACTCATCGTCGTCGTGGTGATTGCGGTCCTTGCCGCAATTGCGCTCGCCTCGATGCAGGACTATGCAGTGCGTACCAAGGTGTCGGAGGCGATTCTCGCCATGAGCGCCTGCCGCACTTCGGTGTCCGAGATCTATCAGGGAGCGGGCAGCACGCCACCCGGTGCCAACAACTGGGGCTGCGAGTCAAGCGGCAAGTCGAAGTACGTCTCCAAGATCGAAACGGATGCGGACGGTGCAGTCACCGTCACCATCACGGGCGTGAGCGCTTCCGTGGACGGCAAGGTGATCACCCTGATCCCGCTCAATTCCTCGGGTGTCACTGCGACCGTGGCCGCCGACCTCGGCACCGCAGTGCGCACTTGGGTGTGCGGAGGCGCGGGCACCAACACTTCCGCCCGGTACCTTCCCGGCACCTGCCGGGGCAACTGAGGAAGGGCCATGACGATCCGCTTGCGACTTTCGCGCGCCTTTGGCGGTTTCTGGTGGCGCCGGCGCGACGGCTGGTACGGTCGGTTCGTCGAATCGGCGGCCTATCCGGCGGTCATGCCGTTTCTGGCCGCGACGGGTCTTGCGCTGGTGCTGGTGGTGCTGGGATTCGCGGTGCTCGACCGCACGCTCGCGGCTGCCGGTTGGTCCGTCGTTGCGATCGGGCTTTACCTGCTCGCAACCGTGCTGCTGACCAGTTTCGGAGCCAGCGTAACGCAAACTGCACGCCACGATTCTCCGCCTGCGCTTGCGATCGAGCGCGCCCGCGAATTGCTGCTGAGGAAAGGATTCGTGGCCGAGGCGGACTCGGCGGACCGCGTCCGGGCCCTGCGCGGCAGCGGAGCAGGCGCCGAAAGCAGCTGGCGCGACTTCCCGATGGAAATCGAAGTTTCCGCCAAAGCTTCCGACGGCGGCAGCATGATTTCGGTCCGTTGTACCGGCGAGTCCGGTCGCCATCGCTTTATCCGCTCGCTCATCGCCAGGACCTCGCAAGCGGTCGCAAATCTCGACCCCGATGCGCTGCAAGCGATCGACAAGACGCTCGTCCAGCGCCCAGGCGTGTTGTTTCAGGGCGGGCTGGGCACGTCGATACTTGGCGCGATGCTCGGATGCGCGGTGCTCGGGACGATCCTTTTCGTCGGTGCCTCGTATCTGCTTGGCATGTACGTCCTCAACGTGACACAGGCCAAGAACGTCAGCGACGAGCTCCGCCAGATGCAGGTACAGCTCACCGCCGGAATCGACGCCGCGCTGCGTGCAGAGACCGAGCGGCTTGCCGCCAGGCTGGGGACGTCGCCAGCCCCGTCCGGCACAGGGGTCGAGGTTATGCGCACCCTCGCACCGTTTAGCGTTCCTGGTGAACTGGTGACCGGCGTCGCCGATGCGAAAGGCCGCGTGCTAGCGGCGTCGACCGGCGGCCCGCATTGGACCCAGGAGGCGCTGAACGCCGCCCGCAAACTCGGCCTCGCGCGCTTGGGCAACGCCGTGGTTCGAGAATTGCCAGCGCCGCACGCACGTGGGCTGGAGACTTCGCTCGGCCTGAAGCCCGGCCAGTTGCTGATCGGCGCCTCGCTTGCGCACGCCGATCTTGCGCGCTTTGCGCCGCCGCGCATGGCCGCCGATGATCTCGAAATCACGTTCTTCGACTCGACGCGCTCATTCCTGCGCTATACGTGGCGTCCCGGCAAGCCGGTGCAGGTCGATGCCGGGTCGAGCACGATTCCGGCCGACGTCCTGGCGAGCGCAGCCCGCCGCCTCGACGACGACTGGAGTGCCCTGCTGCGCGACCTGCTCTCCGGCGGCGACGTCGGCGGGATCGCAATCCGCAGCGAGGTTCGAGAAGGCGCCCCGTATCGCGTTTACTACAGCGTCGCGAAAAAGGATGGTGCACAGGACGCGTGGGACGGTGTCTCGATCGCGCGCGTACACGAGCCGATGCTCGAGACGCGCGAATGGCTCCTGCCGCTTGCGATTGCGCTCGGATTGATCGCGTTCGTGCCACTGCTGATTGCGACCGTGATCCTGGCGAGCACCATCGCGAATCGCATTTCGCGTCCCGCGCTGCAGCTGCGCGGGGCGTTGCGCTCGCTCGGCGAAGGCGACTACGCGGTGCGCCTGCAGCCGTCGCGCTCGGATGAAATCGGCCGAACGCAGGCCGAGCTCTCCCGGACCGCCGAACAGCTCGAGAGGCGAAAGGCCGACCGCAGGCAATGAGCGGATTTCCGCTCGAGCCGATGGACCGGCGCGCGAAATAGGTCGGCGCGACGCCGCTAGGCGAAGAGAAGCTCCCGCTCGCCGGCCTCGAGCGCAAGCAGCGCGCGTTTGCGCGGCAGGCCGCCGGCATATCCGGTCAGGCTGCCGTTTGCGCCGACAATGCGATGGCACGGCACGATGATGCCGATCGGATTTCTGCCGGTCGCCGCACCGGCAGCGCGTGCATGCCCGGGGACGCCCGCGCGTCGCGCAAGCTCGCCGTAGCTGATCGTCTCGCCGTAGGGAACGGTCGCAATCGCGCGCCAGATCGCGAGCTGGAACGGCGTGCCCGCGGGTGCCAGCGCAACCTCGAAGCGCTTGCGCGTGCCGCCGAAATATTCCTGCAGCTCGCGGATTGCCTGTGCCACGAACGGATTGCGCTTCGCGCGGCGCGATTCGGCATCGTCCGGCGGGAAATATTTCTGTCCGTCGAAATGCACGCCACTCAAGCCGGCTTCGGTCGCGGTGACGAGCATCCGGCCGTGCGGGCTTTCGAAGAAGTCATGGAAACGCATGTTCTCAATCCTTTCGCAGGGAATCCCACAGGTGCATCACGGCGTAGGCGCGCCAAGGGCGCCAGGCATCGCCCGCCTCCAGCGCACGCTTTGCCGTCTTGACGCCGAGCGCCTTCATTACGCCGAGGTCGGCATGCGGAAATGCATCCGGCCAGGCAAGCGCGCGCATCGCGATGTATTGCGCCGTCCACTCGCCGATCCCAGGAAGCTCGCGCAGCCTGGCGAGCGTCGCTTCCACGTCTGCGCTCGGCGCGAGCGTAAGCCGTCCTTCGGCGAGCGCGCGCGCGAGCCCGAGCAGGCATTGCGCGCGTGACGCCGGCATTCCGAGCGCCGCGATCGCCGACGGTGTCAACTCGGCGACGCGCCCGGCAGTGGGAAAAAGCGCGGTCAGCGAATCGAAAGGCGTCTCGATCGGATCGCCGAACGCCGCCGCGAAGCGGCCCGCGATCGTGCGTGCTCCGGCGACCGAAATCTGCTGGCCTACGATCGCTCGTACCGCGACTTCGAAGCCATCGAACGCGCCCGGCACGCGCAGCCCCGGCCGGCGCTCTGCCAGCGGCCCGAGGACCGCGTTGACTTCCGCCGGGTGGCAGGAAAGGTCCATCAGCGCCTTGACGCGTGACAAGACGGCCGGCAGCGCGCGCGCGAGCGTCGGTGCGATCGAGACGCGCAGCGCGGGCTTGCGCCGCGAAAGGCCGATCTCGACCCAACCTCGCTGCTCGCGGCCATCGAGCGCAATGCGGCAGGTGCGCCGGTACAGTCCGTCGGCAACCGATTCCACGCCGGCAATCGCGCGCCTGGCGAGGAATGCGCTGATCGTCGGCCAGTCGTACGGCGGCCGGAAGCTCAGTTCGAACGTCAGCGCATCGGCCGGTGCGGGCGACGCTGCCTGCAGTCGCAACCTCGTCGGTTGCATGCGATAGCGGCGCTGAAACAGCGCATTGAATCGCCGCACGCTCTTGAAGCCGCTCGCGAACGCGATTTCCGTCACCGGCAGCGAAGTGTCGGTAAGCAGGCGCTTCGCGAGCAACAACCGCTGCGTTTGCGCAAACTCCACAGGCGAGACGCCGAATTCGGCGCCGAACGCCCGTCGCAAGTGCCGGTCGGTGATGCCGAGCCGCACGGCGAGATCCTCCAGGTTCTGCTCGCCGAGCGTGCCGTCCTCGATCAGGCTGGCGGCCGCCTGCGCAAGGCGTGTCGTCGCATCGACGCTCGCGTTGCCGGGCGCAAGCTCGGGCCGGCAGCGCAGGCACGGACGGAATCCGGCAGTTTCGGCGGCGGCTGCGCTCGGATAGAAACGGCAGTTTTCACGCTTCGGCGGCCGCACCGTGCAGACCGGGCGGCAATAAATGCGCGTCGACGAAACGGCCACGAAGAAGCGGCCGTCAAAGCGCGCATCGCGCGAGCGCAACGCGCGATAACAAGTGCCCGGATCGAGCTGCATGGGTCGCAGTATGCGGCCGTTCCGACGCACTGTCTCGCCGTTTTCGGACATCGGCATGGCGGGCGCTCCGAGGTCCGAAAACGGCTGGCGGCACATCCCGGCTTTCGGCGATCATGGGGCCCGTGAAGCCGGCCGATTATGCGCGCCTCCTCGTTCTCGCCGCACTGTGGGGCGGTGCGTTCATTTTTCTGCGCGTTGCGGCGCCCGTGCTCGGGCCGGCGTGGACCGCCGAGCTGCGCGTGCTGCTCGGCGGCCTTGCGCTGCTTGCATGGTTCCGCTGGACCGGGTTCGACGCCGAGCTCATGCGCCACGCGCGGTTTCATCTGCTGATCGGCACCGTCAACATTGCGCTGCCGTTTGCGCTGTATTCCTATGCCGCGATGCATGCGCCTGCATCGATGCTTGCGATCGTCAATGCTTCGGCGCCGATGTTTGGCCTTGCCTGGAACGCGGCGTTTCGCGACGAGCGAGTCACCTGGCGCAAAGCGGCCGGGCTCGCGCTCGGCATCGCTGGCGTCGCGTTGATTGCGCGGCCCTCTGGCGATGCGTCCGGACTCGGCGCGCCGCTTGCTGCCGCGCTCGGTGCCTGCTGCGCCTACGGCCTCACCGGCGTGCTGATGAAGCGCCATGCAAGCGGTGCATCGCCGCGCGGCATGGCGGCCGGCAATCAACTTGCCGCGGCGCTCGTGCTCTTGCCGCTGCTGCCGTTACTGCCCCCGCTTGCGGCGCCGAGCGCTCTCGTCATCGCGAACGTGCTCGCGCTCGCGCTGCTCGCAAGCGGCGTCGCATTCGTGCTGTATTTCCGGCTGATCGCCGACATCGGAGCAACACGCGCGCTCACCGTGACCTACCTGATCCCGCTTTTCGGCGTGCTGTGGGGCTGGATATTCCTTGACGAGACGCTGCCTGGCCTGGCGCTCGCCGGCGGCGCCTTGATCGTTGCCGGCACGCTGCTCGTCACGCGCGCCTAAAACCCGGAAAATACGCGCCTTCCGCTGCACGCAAAGGGGCGCGCCATTTCGTACCCGCACCTGTTTCAGCCGCTCGATCTTGGATTCGTGCGGCTGCCGAACCGCATCCTGATGGGCTCGATGCATACCGGCCTGGAAGCACGGCCCGATGGCATCGAGCGGCTGGCGGCGTTCTACGCCGAGCGAGCGCGCGGCGGCACGGCGCTCCTCGTCACGGGCGGCTTTTCGCCGAACGACGAAGGCGAGCTCGGCCCGCACCGTGCGCAGATGTCGAGCCCGGCCGATCGCGACCGCCATCGGCCGATCCCGCAAGCGGTCCATGCCGCGGGCGGCCGCATCGTGCTGCAGCTGCTGCATTCCGGGCGCTACGGGTATCACCCGCGCATCGTCGCCCCTTCGGCGATCAAAGCGTCGATCAATCCGAACGCCCCGCGCGAGATGACTGCCGCCGACATCGCGCGGACGATCGAAGAGTTCGCGCGTGCCGCGCGCCTTGCGCAGGAAGCCGGCTACGACGGCGTGGAAGTCATGGGCTCGGAAGGCTATCTGCTCACGCAGTTCCTCGCCACACGCACCAATCGCCGCACTGACGACTGGGGCGGCTCGCTCGAGAACCGCATGCGCTTCGCCTGCGAAGTGGTGCGCGCAGTGCGACGCGCTGCCGGCCCGGAATTCCTCCTGATTTATCGCATTTCGGCGCTCGATCTGGTCGAAGGAGGCCTTTCCGGCGACGAAATCCTCATCGTCGCGAAAGCCATCGAAGCGGCGGGCGCGAACCTGCTCAACACCGGCATCGGCTGGCACGAGGCGCGCATTCCGACCATTGCGCAGGCGGTCCCGCGCGGTGCGTTCGCGTGGGCGACGCGCCGCATGAAGCAGGCGGTGCGAATTCCGGTGATTGCATCGAACCGGATCAACGCGCCGGAGATTGCAGAAGGCATCCTCGAGCGCGGC
>DASUMM010000130.1:0-4243 GCA_036277655.1 Burkholderiales bacterium
CTCGAGGTCCTTCACCATCTTGCCGGGCTGCGGATCGCGCGGGAACCGCAGCATGAGATTGCCGAGCGGGTCGACCAGGTAGATGTGGTCGGCCGGCGCGCGCTCCGCCGGGAATGCGGCGATCAGCGACGCGTCGCCGCGCGCAAGCTGGAGGCCTTCGGTGAGCGGCGCGAGTGCGCTTGCAGGCGTACCGGCGTCGGTGAGGATCCAGAGGCGTTCGACGCGCTGCATCTGCCTGCCCTGCGCGCGGCGCACCTGGCGCATGTAGTAGAGCTTTTGCTCGCACGGCTTGGCGCAGCTCGAAGCGTCGATCTGCACCAGCACCCACTTGCCGCGCAGCCTGGCGAGCGGCTCCGCTGCAATCGGGCGCGGCTCGACAAGCGTGCCGTAATTTGCGGTGGCGCCCGGTGTCCAGTCCATGACATAGACGATCCAGCCGGCGAGCGGCGGCGTGACGAAGAGCGCGGCGAGGAGCAGGAGCTTCACGCGCCCGCGTTTCACCGGGTCAGCGGGAAGGATGCTTCTCACGGCGTATGGAGAGCACGAGGAACAGCACCACGGACAACGCGGCAAGCGAATACCATTGCAGCGCGTACATCTCGTTCTTGCGAAAGGCGGCTTCGGGATGTTCCCAGTCGCGCGCGAGGCCGTCCGGTGAATCGTTCGACTGCTCGATCAGCAGGCGCTCGAGCGCCAGTCCGGACCAGGCAGCGAAAGCTTCGAGCGTCAGGTTCTGCCACACGCACGGCCGCGGCCCGGGACGACAGTCGCTCGGCGGCGCGGCCGCCGACAGGTATTGCGGCAGGCGTTCGCGCGCGATTCCGGCAATGCGCTGCTCGCCGGCAGGCGTGCGGATGTCGGGCAGGCGCTCGCGTCGCGGGTCCGCGGCAATCCAGCCGCGCACCACGAGGACGTGCCGGCCGTCGCTCTTTCGAAGCGGCTGCACCACGTGATATCCCGGGCGGCCCCGGTGCACGCGAAAATCGAGCAGCACCGTGTACTGCGGAACGAAACTGCCGCGCGCTTCGATCGGCTTCAGTGCAGCAAGCGCTTCGCGCCGTTCCTCGGCGCGCTGCCACTGCCAGTTTCCGAGCGCGACGCCCGCGGCACAACCGGCAAGCGCCAGCGCCAATCCCCACCAGCGAGGACGAAATGCGTAGCCCGCGAGCTTCATCGAAAGCGAATAGACTAGGACGCCGATGCGCTACCTGGTGATCGCCGTGCTCGTCGCGATCGTTGCGAGCCTTGGCTCGGCGCTGTTCTTCGTCTTCCATGACCGCGGCGGCTCCAAGCGCGCCGTCAAGGCGCTCGCGCTGCGCGTCGGCCTCTCGCTCGGGCTGTTCCTTTTCCTGATGGCCGCCTACTACTTCGGCTGGGTCCCGGACCGTCTCTAGGCCTAGAGCCAGTACACGAAGATGAAGAGGCCGAGCCACACCACGTCGACGAAGTGCCAGTACCAGGCGACCGCTTCGAAGGCGAAGTGGTGGTCCGGCTTGAAGTGACCCGCGAGACAGCGCGCGAAGATGACGGTGAGCATGATCGCGCCGAGCGTCACGTGGAAGCCGTGGAATCCGGTCAGCATGAAGAAGGTCGAGCCGTAGACGCCGGTCGTCAGTTTCAGGTTCAGGTCGGCGTAGGCATGCGCGTACTCGTAGACCTGGAGCGCAAGGAACAGCACGCCGAGCGCGATCGTGAAGAACAGGAAAAGGTTCAGCAGGCCGCGCTTACCCTCCTTCAGCGCCCAGTGCGCGATCGTCACGGTGACGCCGGAGGAAAGAAGCAGCAGCGTGTTGATCGCCGGAATTCCCCAGGCGCCCATCGGCGAGAATTGCTCGGCGAACGTGGGCCCGGCGTTCGGCCAGTGCGACGTGAAGCCCGGCCACATCAGCGCATTGCTTTCCAGGTTTGCCAGGTCCGGAACGGAAATCACGCGCACGTAGAAGAGCGCGCCGAAGAAGGCGGCGAAAAACATCACCTCGGAGAAGATGAACCAGCTCATTCCCCAGCGGAACGAGACGTCTTCCCAGCCGCCGTACTTGCCGCCTTCGGACTCGCGGATCACGTCGCCGAACCAGCGGAACAGCATGTAGAGCAGCAGCATGAAGCCGGCGGCGATGCCGACCCAGCCGCCGGTCGTGCCGTTGAACAGGAATACCGCGCCGATCGCCATCAGGAACAACGCGGTCGACCCCATGACCGGCCATGCCATCGGCTGCGGTACGAAGTAGTGTCCTCTTCCGGTGGTTTCCATTTTTCTCCCTCTGATGCTTTTTTCTGCCGCTCAGCCGAGCACGATGCGCACGATGCCGACCAGCGTGCCGATGAAGATCGCGACGAACAGCAGCGCCGCAGCGACGATGTGCAGCGGCTTTACGCGCGAGCGCTCGTGCGCCGACTTCCTGCGCACGCCGATCGCGCCCGAGAGCACCGTCTTCACGGCGTCCAGGAACGAGGCATCCTTCATCGCGAGCGCCACTAGCCCTTGCCCCCGAGGCCGGCGATCTCGAAGAACGTGTACGACAGCGTGATCGTGTGCACGTCCTTCGGGAGCGCCGGGTCGACGACGAAGGTGACCGGCATGCGGCGCGTTTCTCCGGCGGCAAGCGTCTGCGCGCGGAAACAGAAGCAGTCGAGCTTGCGGAAATACTGCCCTGCCAGCGCCGGGCCGTAGCTCACCACCGCCTGGCCGCTGACCGGCGCGCTGCGCACGTTGGCGACCTCGTATTCGACGTGCACCAGCTCTCCCGGATGCACCTCGATGTGGCGCTCGAGCGGCCGGAACTGCCACGGCAGCCCATGCGAGTTGGCGTCCAGCTCGATCGTCACCTTGCGGGTGCGGTCGACCTGCGTGCTCACCGGTGCATCGCTTCTCTCGACGAGCGAATTCACGCCGAGCGCCTGGCAAATCCGCTCGTAGAACGGCACCATCGCAAAGCCGAAGCCGAACATCGCCGCCGCCATGATCGACAGGCGCGTGAGCGTGCGGCGGTTCTCCAGTGCGCGGGTTTCGCTCATTGGTTGAGCAACCAGTACTTCGCGATGATGCCGAAGAACGTGGTCAGCGCGATGGAAACGAGAACCAATGCAGTCTTTGCGTTGCGGCTCATCGAACCCTTACTTGAGTACCGGCGGCGTTTCCCAGGTGTGGTAGGGCACCGGCGTCGGCAGGTGCGTCCACTCGAGCGAGTCGGCCCCTTCCCACGCCTTTTCCGGCGCCTTCTCGCCGCTGCGAATCGTCTTCAGCACGATGTAGAGGAACAATAGCTGCGACAAGCCGAAGCCCCACGCGCCGATCGAGCTGATCTTGTTCCAGGTTTCGAACATCAGCGGATAGTCCGGAATCCTGCGCGGCATGCCGGCAAGGCCGAGGAAGTGCTGCACGAAGAAGATCATGTTGAAGAAGATCATCGTCAGCCAGAAGTGGAGCTTGCCGAGCCCCTCGTCGTACATGCGGCCGGTCCATTTCGGCAGCCAGAAGTAGACGCCGGCGAACGCCGAGAAGAGCGCTCCGGCCACCATCACGTAGTGAAAGTGCGCCACCACGTAGTAGGTGTCGTGCAACTGCACGTCGACCGCGACGAGCGAGAGCACCAGGCCCGTGAAGCCGCCCAGCGTGAAGAGGAACAGGAAGCCGATCGCGAACAGCATCGGCGTCTCGAACGTGAGCGATCCCTTCCACATCGTTGCCACCCAGTTGAACACCTTGACGCCGGTCGGCACGGCGATGATCGTCGTCGCGTACATGAAGAAGAGCTGCGCGGCGACCGGCATGCCGACCGTATACATATGGTGCGCCCAGACGATGAACGAAAGGATCGCGATCGCCGAGGTCGCATACACCATCGACGCATAGCCGAAGAGCGGCTTTCTCGAGAATGCCGGAATCACCTGCGAGATCACGCCGAATGCCGGCAGCGCGATGATGTAGACCTCCGGGTGCCCGAAGAACCAGAAGATGTGCTGGTAGAGCACCGGGTCGCCGCCGCCGGCCGCGTTGAAGAACGTGGTGCCGAAATGGCGATCGGTGAGCGTCATCGTCACCGCGCCGGCGAGCACCGGCATCGCGGCGACGAGCAGGTACGCCGTGATGAGCCAGGTCCAGACGAAGAGCGGCATCTTCATCAGCGTCATCCCCGGCGCGCGCATGTTGAGGATCGTCGTGATGATGTTGATCGAGCCCATGATCGAGCTCATGCCGAGCAGGTGCACGGCGAAGATCGTCAGATCCATGCCCGGGCCCATC